>JAGOUM010000156.1 GCA_018061265.1 Rhodoferax sp.
GGCCACCCTGTAACCCTTGCCCTGCAACACAGCCAAGGGCGGGGTAAGCTTGTGCAACTCGGGCATACCGTTGGCCTGCGGCCCCTGCCAACGGACCACGCAAATGACGTCGCGATTGAGTTCATCCGCCACAAATGCAGCATGAAGCGCTTCCTGCGAGTCAAACACCCGACAGGGTGCCTCAATGACATGTCGATCGTCGGGTACGGCTGACACCTTGATCACACTGCGACCGAGATTGCCCAGAAGCAACTTAAGGCCGCCGCTGCTGCTGAATGGTGCACTGACCGGTCGCACCACGGTCTCATCTTTGCTGGCACCGGTTTCTTTCCAAAGCAGTTGGCCGGTCTCACCCGTCACAGGAGAACAGGTGTACTCTCGCAGGCCACCGGCGCGAACGGTTAAAACATCAGCATGCATCAAACCCGCATCAAGCAGTTCGCGAATCACATAAGCCGGTCCACCCGCTGCCTGAAACTGATTGACGTCGGCATTGCCATTGGGGTACACCCGGCTCAGCAAAGGCACCACGTCAGAGAGTTCTGAAAAATCGTCCCAGTCAATCAGCACACCCGCGGCACGGGCCACAGCCACCCAGTGAATCAAATGATTGGTCGAGCCACCCGTGGCCAGCAAGGCCACCATGGCATTAACGATACAGCGCTCATCAACCACCAAGCCGATCGCAGGGCACTTGAAATCGCCGGTTCCCAGAACTGTGCGGGCCGCCTCGCGTGTCAGTTGCTCCCGCATCGCCGCGCCCGGGTTGACAAAAGCCGTGCCTGGTACATGCAGGCCCATGGCTTCAAGCAGCATTTGATTGCTATTGGCCGTGCCATAAAAGGTGCAGGTACCCACACCATGGTAAGCCGCAGATTCGGCCTGTAACAATTCCTCGCGACCCACCAAACCTTGCGCCGCCTGTTCACGCACCTTGGACTTGGCGCTGTTAGACAAACCGGAGCCCATCGGGCCTGCAGGCACAAACACGGTGGGCAAATGGCCAAACTGCAACGCACCGATCAACAGGCCTGGAACAATCTTGTCGCACACGCCAAGCATGAGTGCCCCGGCAAAAACGTCATGACTGAGTGATACCGCAGTGGCCATGGCAATCACGTCACGCGAAAACAGGCTGAGTTCCATCGCAGCTGTGCCCTGTGTCACGCCATCACACATCGCAGGTACACCGCCTGCGACTTGGGCCGTGGCACCGTGCAAGCGGACTTCGGCCTTGATCAGATCCGGGTAATGCTGCAGTGGCGCATGTGCAGAGAGCATATCGTTGTAGGCAGTGACGATACCAATGTTGGGGACGTGTTCGGTCACGATGCGCAGCTTGTCGTTGGACGGCATGGCGGCAAACGCATGTGCGACGTTGGCACAACCCAGCCGCTGCACCCCTGGCCGGCGCTGCGCAGAGGCCTCGAGTCGGGTCAGATAGGCAGTGCGGGTTGACTGACTGCGCGTACGAATTCGCTCGGTCACGCGTTCGACAATGGCGTTGAGTTTCATGGTTTCACCAAGTTTAAGTAATTTAATTACATCATGGTAACGCAGACACGGTCCAGATGCCGACCGATGAGATACCAAACGGTTACCAAAACAAAAAAGCCCGAACGCGTCGGGCTTGATGATCGGGTGCGGGCAACGCCGCCCCCAAAGCTACTGCAGCGTGACCTCAACCCGACGTGCCTGCGCGGCCGTGCCGTCAGCCTGCATTTGTTCGGGCTTCTTCAGCTCAATTTGATCGGCCGCCACCCCCATCTGTTGCAAGGCATCGCGCACTGCGAAAGCACGCATTTTGGCCAGCTCAGCGTTTTTGACCGGATCACCTGAGGCATCGTGGAAACCACTGACCAGGGCTTTCTTGCCACCTTTCGCGCCGGCAACCACATCCGCCAGGGCCAGATTGGCCCCGTCTGCCAGATCGGTTTTTGCGGAAGCGAAGTAAAACCTGACAACGCCATTTTCAACGGCCACAGAAGCTGCATCCGGGCTCGGAGCCGCATCGGCGGACAGGACGCCAGGAGGCGCAACCGCTGCCGCTGGCGGTGCCATCTGAATACCGCTGGAGTACACAGAAATACCGATGACAAACGCGATCACCAAGGCGATCACACCAAAAACCACGCCTAACACGATCCCCTGGGTTTCATCTGTTTGAGACGACATACATTGACTCCGGTAATTGAACTGATTCGATTGTAGAACCGTGAGCTTTCTGACCGCAAAAGGTCCGGCACCGACGAGGTTCGCCCGATGCCCCAATTGGATGGCGGCGGTACTTATACTTAAAGCATGACCCACCTTGCCGACCTTCGCAAAAGCTACGAGCGTGCCGAACTCAATGAAGACGCGTCCCACGCCGACCCGCTGAGACAGTTTGAACAATGGCTGAACGAGGCCATCGCCTGCGAAGTACCCGAGCCCAATGCGATGACCCTGGCCACCGTGGCCAGCAACCTGCGACCCAGCACCCGTGTTGTGTTGATCAAGGCGTATGACGAACGCGGCATCGTCTGGTACACCAACTTCGAGTCGCGCAAAGGCCAGGAACTGGCTGGCAATCCGTTCGGTGCGCTGCAGTTTCATTGGGTGGAGCTTGAGCGCGTGGTGCGCATCGAGGGGCTGGTCGAGAAAGTCAGCGACGAGGAAGCCGACGCCTATTTCCACAGCCGCCCGCTGGACTCGCGCATTGGCGCCTGGGCCAGCCCGCAGAGCCAGGTCATCAGCGGCCGTGGTGTGCTGGTGGCCAACGCCGCACGTTACGGCGCACAGTTCTTGTTGCAGCCACCGCGCCCGCCACATTGGGGTGGTTACCGCCTGAAGCCCGACGAGTGGCAGTTCTGGCAGGGCCGCAGGAGTCGCTTACACGACCGCCTGCGTTACACCTGCGATCACACCAGCGCAGAGTTTGCGCCGCAGTGGAAACGCGAGCGGCTTGCGCCCTGACCTTGCCGAGGGCGCGGTGACATCACACCAAGTCTGACATCAGGCTTGAATCTGGCCACAATTCAGGCAACCCACGCCACCAGCGACATCACCAGGGTGATTGACAACAGACCTAAGACCGTAGACACGGCCAGGCTCGCTGTCACCTCATCCTGTGCCACCTGATAACGCTGGGCAAACAAAAATACGTTGGCCCCCATCGGCAGTGAGGCGGCCACCACCATGACGGTCAGATCCAGCCCGCGTGCCCCGGACAGCCAGCCCACCGCGGCCACCAGCGTCGGCAAGATCAGGTTTTTCAGCAGACTGATGCCCAAGGCAGCCCGCAAATTGGACCCCACCCGCACCTGTGCCAGCGTGGCGCCCACCAGCAGAAGCGCCAAGGGTCCGAAGGCGTTTCCAAGCAGCAACAATGGGCGGTCAACAACCTCCGGAATAGCCAGACCGGTCTGGGCGAAGAGCAACCCAACAATGATCGGCAAGGGCACAGGGTGAATGATGCCGTTCTTGATGGCACCCAGGACGGTTTTCCAGGCGTGGCGCGGTACGGTACCCCCGGTATGCTGGGTGGCACGCAATTGGCGCGCCTCCATGACTTCCAGAACAATGGTCGCCACCGTCAGCAAGGTGAGTGCATGCACCGAGATCAGCGTGAACAACAGCACCAACGCACTCTGGCCGTATGCCAGTCCGATCAGGGGAATGCCGATCATCACCGTGTTGCTAAAGGTCGCCGCCAGGCCCAGCACGGCCGCACGGGTGTTGCGGCCCGATGTGGCAAATACCGCCGCATACAAGATACCCACAGCGACAAAGTACCAGGCAACCGGCTTGAAGTTGAGCTGTTCGATGTGAACTGAACTCATGGCTCGAAAAAGCAGCGCCGGCGTGAGCACCACAAAAACCAGGTTTGACAAGTCTTTTGTTGCTTCAGCCCTTATCCAGTTTACTTTTCCAGCTATATATCCAAGAGCGATCAGCATCACTACGGGTAACAGTGACGAAATAACCGGATGATTCAAAACAGGCCTGGGGCAGTCATGGGCAAGATTTTGACTCAATCAGATCGCTTGGGCACGTCGGCGGTGCCCATTGCGTGGTCATTTATTCGCCAAACCGGCGCAGCACATTCTCGGGGTCGGTATGGCTGGGCAAGCCAGTTGTAGAAATTGCCATCGCCACCACGGCACCATCACGCGCAAACAGCGGCAGGCGGCCTAACGGGGCGTCCACAAGATGATGCTGACCCGCAGCAAGCGACTCGCCGGAGTAAAAGTCAAACCAGGCCGCCGGGCCACCTGGCAGGTACAATCGACGCGTCAAAGCGCCTTTTTCAACCACCGGCGCCACCAGCAGCGCGTCACCCAACATGAAATCGTCGCTGTCGGTGTAGCAATGGTCATCATCCGGAAAGTCATAAAACGTCGGTCGAATGATGGGTTGATGTAACGCGTGCGCCTTCTCGAACAAGGACCAAAGATAGGGCAACAGCTGGTAGCGCAGCCGGATGGCCGCCGCCACATGCGCTGTCATGTCAGGGTGCAGCCAGGGTACGTTGTTGATCCCGCCAGCCTTCCAGGAGTTCATCACCATGCGTGGATTCAGGCAGCACGCCTGCACCCAGCGCACAAACAGCTCGGGCTCGGGCACCGGCCCGGCAAAACCGCCCACGTCATGTCCGACATTGAACATGCCCGAGAGCGACATCTGCAAGCCGGTGCGAATGTTCCAGCGCAGCGTCTCCCAACTGGTGGTGTTGTCGCCCGACCAGGTCTGCGAGTAGCGCTGGATGCCCGGCGGCCCGCCGCGTGTCACGGTGAAGTTCTCTGAATTTGGGACCCGCCGGCCCTGCGCCTCAAAGGTGGCTCGGGTCATCAGCAGCGCGTGCAAGGGGCGCGCACGGTGGATGGGCATGGCCTGGCCAAAACCGTGGCACTGCGCGGCATCGTCCATCACGCTGTACTCGTTGTTGTCGTTCCAGCCCACATCAATGCCAAAGTCAAGCACCTGCTCACCCAGGCGCTGCTGCCACCAGTCAATCGCGCCCGGGTGGGTGAAGTCGACGTGTGAACCCACGCCGTCCCAAAACTGCTCGACCACCGGCGCGTGACTGTCTTTTTCCTCAATCAGGCCGCTCAAGGCTTTGAGTTCACTGTAGGCTGGATGATCGTCAAGCAGGCAAGGCTTGATATTGGCCACCAGATGCATGCCCGCCGCATGAAAGCGCTGGTTAAGCGCCTTCGGGTCCGGGAACTTGCTGGTGTTCCAAGTAAACACATAGCGCCGTTTGCCGCGCGACGAATAGCCCGAGCCATAGTGAAACGCCGAACAGGGTATGGCCTCAGCCGCAATCCGGGTGATGAAATTGTCGAGCTGGTCCTGTGCGTCTGGGGCGTCGGCCAGTCCCATCGCGGTCTGCGCGAAGCCTAGCGTCCAGCGCGGTGGCAAATGGGTGCCGCCTACCAGTTTGACAAACTGGGCAATCACCTCGGCCGGGCTGCCGCCTGACATCATGTAGTAATCCAGGTCACCATCGTCGATCTCACAGTAGCGAAACAGTTCGTGGTAGTTGTCGTGCTCACAACCCAGATCAAAAGTGCAAGTCGCCAACGTGTCGTAATACACCCCCCACCAGGTTCCATTGGCAGACCGGGTCAATACAAACGGCCAGTGTTTGTACAGCGGGTCACCGGTTTCGGGGTTGTAGCCCAGGGCATCCAGCGCCAGGGTTCTGAGTCGGCGGCCATGGAGGTTCAGTGGGCCGGTTTTGTCGCCCAGACCGTAATAACGATCACCGCGGTCGCGGGCCAGGTAGTGGCGCAATGCGCCCGTGCGTTCGCTCAGAAAATAGGCCGAGGTGGCACGGTCGGCGGCAAAAACCTGCCCACTGGCATCGCGCCAACTCAAGCTCAACGGGCTTGGGTTCAGCGAAACGCTTAGGCGGTCGCTACTGAGCGTCAGGCGCGCTTCCTCCTGCACCATTCGGGCTGCCGGGCGCGAAAAGCCGCTTAGGTCGTCACGCAAGCGACCAGTCCAGGCGACGTCTTTGCCAGGTTCGGGACAGATGGCCCAGGTGCGAGGCTCAAGGTAGCCCCCGGCTGGGCGCACCCGCACGCGCACCAAGGACGGCTCAAGTACCTCGACCTGAAAAGTCGCACCATTCTGAAGCGTGAGGCTGATGCCGTGCGCATCGAGGCAGGCGTCTTTTGCGCCTTGAAGTACTTTCATGCGTTACAACCTCGCGCCTTGGGCATCAAAACAATGCAGGTGGGCGGCCGGCAACGCAACGTGCACCGTGTCACCGCGCGCCACGGGCGTCTGGCCCGGGCACACCACTTCAAATGGGGTTTTGCCCCCGACGGTACCCAGCAACAGGCTGGTGGAACCCAATTGTTCAACCTGCGTCACCGTCAGGCTCAAAGGGCCTGCAGCGTCGATCTGCGCGTGCTCAGGGCGAATACCGACGGTGTGTGTGCCGTCAGGGTGCGGCACCGAAGCATCCGACACGCCGGGCATGGCCAGCAAATCCAGCGGCAAAAAATTCATGCGTGGACTGCCGATAAACCCCGCCACAAAGGTATTGGCCGGACGGTTATAGAGCTCCAGCGGTGCCCCCACCTGCTCGATTTTCCCGGCGCGCAACACCACAATCTTGTCCGCCATGGTCATGGCTTCGACCTGATCATGGGTGACGTAAATCATGGTGGCCTTCAGGCGCGCGTGCAGATCGCGGATTTCCGAGCGCATCGATACCCGCAGTTCGGCATCCAGATTGGACAGGGGCTCGTCAAACAAAAACAGCTTGGGGTTGCGCACAATGGCTCGGCCAATGGCCACCCGCTGGCGCTGACCGCCCGAGAGCTGCGTCGGTTTGCGCTGCAGCAGTTCGCCCAGACGCAGCAAACTAGCCGCAGCGTTGACCTTGGTCGTAATCGACGCTTTCGCCTCACCCAGGTTTTCCAGCCCGAAGGCCATGTTGTCAAACACCGTCATGTGCGGGTACAGCGCGTACGACTGAAACACCATGGCGCAACCCCGGTGCGCCGCCGACACCTGATTGACCACCTGTCCGTCGATGTGGATGTCGCCGCCCGTGGGTGACTCCAGCCCCGCAATCACCCGCAGCAGGGTGGATTTGCCGCAGCCCGAGGGCCCGACAAACACCACAA
>JAGOUM010000044.1 GCA_018061265.1 Rhodoferax sp.
GGCGTATTGTCTTTGGGGTAGAAGTACAGGACAATAATTTTGCCGAGATGGGAGGTGTGAGTCACCCGAACGCCTCCGGTTGCGTTCGATTCAAACTCAGGGATCAGTTTATTGACAACAATCGCCATATTTGTTTTATCTCGTTTGACAGGATGCGTCGGTCTTTCAAGTCGCGGACACTATCCTCTTTGAAGCGCTGCTGCGCCCTCGACTGCAAGCGCAGTATTTTACTGCATCAGCAGGGCGGCCACCACGTTGCGTCCCTCAGCAGCCAAAATGTTGTAGGTGCGGCAGGCGGCGTGGGTATCCATGGTTTCCAGGCCAATCTGGCGCTCGATCAGCGCCCGACTCAGGGCCGGGGCAACAAAGCGCAGGCGCGGGCCGCTGCCAAAAATGACCAACTCGGCTGGCAGGCGCGTGAGTTGCTCAAAATGCGCGGCGGTCAGCTGCTCAAAACTGGCGCAGTCCCAGTTGATACGGTCACCCGCGGGGGTAATGATCAGGCTGTGGCAGATTTTTTCTGCACCCACCTGCACCCAGCCGGGGCCATAGCCATGAACAGACTGAACATTGATCTGGTCGGGATGGAATTTCATGCTGGAGTAAAGGTGCTGTGGCAGGCTTGGCAGGACGTCCGGCAAATGCTGCCAGGCGGTTCAATTGTGGTCAAATTGTAGGTTTAACCGCTATGTATCCGCGCCCGGAGGGACATTGAAAACCATTCACAAATCAGCCAAGCTGGCCAACGTGCTCTACGACATCCGTGGCCCGATCATGGACGCGGCTCGCCAGATGGAGGACGAAGGCCAGAAGATCATCAAGCTCAACCTGGGGAACCTGGCGGTGTTCGGTTTTGACGCGCCCGAAGAAATTCAGCAGGACATGATCCGCAACCTGCCCAACTCAGCCGGGTACTCGGACAGCAAAGGCATTTTTGCCGCGCGCAAAGCCGTCATGCACGAAACCCAGCGCCAGGGCATTGCCGGTGTGACACTGGACGACATCTATCTGGGCAATGGCGCCAGTGAACTCATCACCATGGCCACCAATGCGCTGCTGGACAACGGCGATGAGTTGTTGCTGCCCATGCCCGACTATCCGCTGTGGACGGCCTCCACCAGCCTTTCAGGCGGCACGCCGGTGCACTACCTGTGTGACGAGGCCAACGGCTGGATGCCGGATTTGGCCGACATCCGCAGCAAGATCAGCTCGCGCACCAAGGGCATCGTGGTGATCAACCCGAACAATCCCACCGGGGTGATCTACACCGACGATCTGCTCAAGGGCATCGTCAGCATTGCCCGCGAATTTGGACTGGTCATCCTCGCCGACGAGGTCTACGACAAGGTCCTTTACGACGGTGCCAAACACACGGCGCTGGGTTCTTTGTCCACCGACGTTTTGACACTGACTTTTAACTCGCTTTCCAAAAGTTACCGATCTTGCGGCTACCGTGCCGGCTGGATGGTGGTCTCAGGCGACAAAAAGTCAGCGGCGGATTACATCGAGGGTTTGACCATGCTCTCGAACATGAAGCTGTGCTCCAACGTGCCCGGCCAGTGGGCGATTCAGACGGCATTGGGTGGCTACCAGAGCATCAACGACCTGATCGGTGATGGCGGGCGCCTGCGCCGCCAGCGCGACCTGGCCTACGAGTTAATCACCGCGATTCCCGGGGTGAGTTGCGTTAGGCCGCAAGCTGCGCTGTACATGTTCCCCAGGCTTGACCCCACTTTCTACCCGATCACCGATGACCGCCAGTTTTTCCTCGAGCTGTTGCGCGAAACCCGGGTGATGCTGGTGCAGGGCACCGGATTTAACTGGCAGCAGCCAGACCATTTCCGCATCGTGTTTTTGCCTCACGAAGATGACCTGCGCGAGGCCATTGGCCGAATTGCCAGGTTTCTGGAAGGCTACCGCAAGCGGCACAGCAACTAAGAATCTGCAATTGATAGGTATCAGCGCTTGTTTGATAAGCGCTGGAAGCCAATTTAACCTGTAACTATTAAGAATCATGAAACCTATTCAAGTTGGTCTGCTCGGTATCGGTGTGGTGGGCTCCGGCACGTTTAATGTGCTGCAGCGCAACCAGGAAGAAATCAAGCGCCGCGCCGGCCGAGGTATCGAGATCACCATGGTCGCCGACCTCAATGTGCTGCGCGCACAGGAGCTGGTTGGCCCCGGTGTGACCGTGGTGAGTGACGCCCGAGCGGTGATTGCCAACCCGGACATCGACATCGTCATCGAACTCATTGGCGGCTACGGAATAGCCAAAACGCTGGTGCTCGAAGCCATCGCGGCGGGCAAACATGTGGTGACCGCCAACAAGGCGCTGCTGGCAGTGCACGGCACCGAAATTTTTGCGGCCGCATCAGCCAAAGGTGTCATGGTGGCGTTTGAAGCGGCCGTGGCTGGCGGCATTCCGATCATCAAGGCGCTGCGCGAGGGCCTGACGGCCAACCGTATCCAGTGGATTGCCGGCATCATCAACGGCACCACCAACTTTATTTTGAGCGAAATGCGCGACAAGGGGCTGGACTTTGCCGTGGTGCTCAAGGAAGCACAACGCCTGGGCTACGCCGAGGCCGATCCCACGTTTGACATCGAAGGCGTCGACGCAGCGCACAAGGCCACGCTGATGAGCGCCATCGCCTTTGGTGTGCCGGTACAGTTTGACAAGGCATACATTGAAGGTATCACCAAGCTCGGTGCTGCGGACATCAAATACGCCGAGCAACTTGGCTACCGCATCAAACTGCTGGGGATCACGAAGCGCCGGGTAGGTGACGCCAGCAAGGGCACCACAGACGGCATCGAGCTGCGCGTGCACCCTTGTCTGATTCCGGCCAAACGCCTGATCGCCAACGTCGAAGGGGCCATGAACGCGGTGGTGGTGCAGGGTGATGCTGTGGGTACCACTTTGTATTACGGCAAAGGTGCAGGCTCAGAACCCACCGCCAGCGCGGTGATTGCGGATCTGGTGGATATCGCCCGCCTGCAGGCGGCGGACCCGCTGCACCGAGTGCCTCACCTGGCATTTCAGCCCAACGCCATGAGCAGTCTGACCATGCTGCCGATGACTGAGGTCATCACCAGTTATTACTTGCGGCTGCGGGTGGCCGATGAGACCGGAGTGCTGGCCAAGGTGACCGGCATTCTGGCTGAAGCGGGTATCAGCATCGACGCTGTACTGCAACGCCAGGCCGAGGCCGTGGCTGCTGACTCTGGCGTGCCGCAGACCGATGTGATCATCCTGACACATAACTGCCAGGAGTCCTGCATGAACACGGCCATTGCCCAGATGCAGGCGCTGCCCACGGTGCTGGAGCCGATCACGCGCATTCGCAAGGAAGAGCTGGCCTGAAGCTGCGCTAGAACTTGGTAAGTATTACAATTTTGGTATTACTTTTCGCAGAGGTTTGCCATGGGTCATGCATTGACGGTCAAAGGTCAGGTCACCATTCCCAAAGCCATGCGTGAGCATATGGGCGTGGTGCAGGGCCAGGAGCTTGAGTTTGTCGCCCAGCCGGGTGGGCAGGTGCTGATGTTTCCGGCCAAGCCTGCAGTGCCCAACGAGAATCCTTTTCTCAGGTGGATTGGAACGGGCGTGTCGGGCATGACCACCGAAGAAATACTGAATGAAACGCGTGGTGAGGGCTGGAATCGGTGATTCTTGTTGATTCCAGCGTGCTGATTGATCTGATCGAGCGCACCCCGCAGTGGTATGCGTGGAGTGCTGAACAGCTTTTTGCAGCGGCGCAGACGCAGCGAGTTGGCATCAATGCCATTGTTTTTGCTGAAATCGCACGCAGTTTCGACACGCTTGCTGAGCAAAACAAATTTCTTGAAAGCACCGGCCTTGTTTATTTGCACCTGCCAGCCGCCGCAGCGTTCCAAGCCAGTCAGGCGCATCGCGCTTACCGAGCGGCAGGGGGCTCCAAGGCCGCCACCTTGCCGGATTTTTTTATTGGCGCTCATGCACGTGTTGACGGGCACACGCTGATGACCCGCGATGCCAAGCGCATGCACACTTATTTTCCAGACGTACCAGTGATATCACCCCGATGAAATACATCTCCACCCGCGGCGACCAAAGCCCCAAACACTTTTGCGACATCCTGCTCGAAGGCCTGGCTCCCGATGGTGGCCTCTACTTGCCCGAGTCCTACCCGCATGTGGATGATGCGACTTTGAGCCGCTGGCGCGCGGTCTACCACCAGCAGGGTTATGCCGAGTTGGCGTTCGAGATTTTGTCGCTCTACATCGACGACATTCCCGCTGATGACCTGCGTGCCCTGTGCGCCAAAACATACACCGCCGAGGTGTTTGGCACCGGCGAAATTGTGCCGCTGCGCCACCTGGAAAACAACCTGTGGCTTGAGGCCCTGTCCAACGGCCCGACGCTGGCCTTCAAGGACATGGCGATGCAGCTATTGGGCAACCTGTTTGAGTATGAGCTGGCACGCCGTCGCGAAGAACTGAATATTTTGGGTGCCACCAGCGGCGACACCGGCAGCGCCGCCGAATACGCCATGCGCGGCAAAAAGGGCGTGCGGGTTTTCATGACCAGTCCGGCCGGGCGCATGAGCCCGTTTCAGCAGGCGCAGATGTTCAGCCTGATGGACGACAACATCTTCAATATTGCGGTGGATGGCGTGTTTGACGACTGCCAGGACATGGTCAAGGCCGTCAGCAACGATCTGGGGTTCAAGAGCCGCTACAAGATTGGCACGGTCAACTCGATCAACTGGGCGCGGCTGCTGGCACAGGTGGTGTATTACTTTGCCGGCTACTTTCAAGCCACCCAGACCAACCTCGAAAAAGTCAGCTTCACCGTGCCCAGCGGCAATTTTGGCAACGTCTGCGCCGGCCATGTGGCGCGCATGATGGGCCTGCCCATCGCCCGGCTGGTGGCTGCGACCAACGAAAACGACGTGCTCGACGAGTTTTTCAAGACCGGTGTCTACCGTGTGCGTGCCAGCGCCGACACGCTGGAGACTTCCAGCCCGTCGATGGACATCAGCAAGGCCAGCAACTTTGAGCGTTTCATTTTTGATTTGCTCGGACGTGATGGCGTTCGAGTCAAAGCACTTTTTGGCGACGCGCTGGCGCGTGATGGCCAGTTTGATCTGAGCCAGCACCCGGCCTTTAACGACCTGCGGCTGCGGTATGGCTTTGACAGCGGAAAAAGCACCCATGCCGACCGCCTGGCCTGCATCAAGGACAACTACCTGCGGCACGGCATGATGATCGACACGCACACCGCCGACGGCGTCAAGGTGGCGCTGGAACATCTGCAATCCGGTGTGCCGATGATCGTGCTGGAAACCGCCTTGCCAATCAAGTTTGCGCAAACCATTGTGGAGGCCACCGGTGTGTTGCCGGATCGCCCGGCCAAGTTTGTTGGCATTGAAGATCTGCCCAAAAAGGTGACACCAATGGCGGCCGATGTGGCGGCGATCAAGGCGTTTATCACCGAGAAATGTGCATAAAGATGTGCTTTAACCTATATTCTATAAGTGTATTTAGCTCATTTTTACAGAGCGAATTACTATGAAGGTACTTGCCTTTGCCGGTTACTCCGGTGCCGGTAAAACCACGCTGCTGGAACAGGTGATTGGCGGACTGCGTCGGCACGGGCTGCGTGTCTCGGTGGTCAAACATGCGCGCCACGGTTTTGACTTGGATCATCCCGGCAAAGACACCCAACGCCATCGGGAGGCGGGTGCCTTTGAGGTGGTGGTGGCATCCAGCAAACGCCTGGCCCTGCTGCGCGAGTTTGAAGTCGAGTCCGAACTGTCTGTCCACACCCTGATTGCAGAACTCTACGACGGTGTTGACTGGGTTCTGGTCGAAGGCTACCGCGACTCGGACCTGCAAAAAATCGAAGTCTGGCGCGCCGCCTCCGGCAAACCGCCGCGCTACCCGCACGACGATTTTGTTGTGGCCATTGCCACAGATTCCCCCGCCGCCTTGCCCGAGTCCACCGGCTTGCCACTGCTCGACCTGAACGACCCTCCGTCCGTGGTGGACTGGATGATGTCGCAAGGTGAGCGTTTTGACTACCGTCAGGATCTCTACTCATGACAGCGCCCGCAGCACGGGGTGCGCGTGCGCCGCTCAAATCCCTTGACGATGCGCTGGCTGATTTGCTGGCCTTTGCCGAGCCACTGACCGGAGCAGAGCAGGTCGCCACGTTTGACGCCGACGGCCGGGTGCTGGCCAATGCGCTGGTCTCGGCACTGCAAGTGCCACCCCACGACAACAGCAGCATGGACGGTTATGCGCTGCGCCAGGCTGACCTGGAGGCCGGTTTGGCCTTGCCAGTGAGCCAACGAATTGCCGCTGGCAGCAGTGGTTCACCACTGGCACCGATGAGCGTGGCGCGGATCTTTACCGGCGCACCCGTTCCATTGGGTGCCGACAGCGTGGTGCCCCAGGAGGATGTCACCTTGAGCGAAGACGGCGCAGTGCGGGTGCAGGCGCCCGTGCGTTGCGGGCAGTGGATCCGCCGCGCCGGTGAAGACATCACCCAGGGCGCGGTGATTCTGCAGAAAGGTGAGCGGCTAACGCCCGCGGCACTTGGGCTGGCGGCCAGTATTGGCTTGGGTCAACTGACGGTGGCGCGACGCCCCAGGGTGGCGCTTTTCTCAACCGGCGACGAACTGGTCATGCCGGGTGAGGTGCCGCCCCACGCCATGCCGCCTGGAGCGATTTACAACTCCAACCGGTTCTTTTTACGCGCGCTGTTGATGCGCCTGGGCTGCCAGGTCAGCGACCTGGGCATTGTTCCCGACCAGCGCGAGGCCACCCTGCTTGCCCTGCAGGACGCAGCGCAGGGGCATGATTTGATCCTGACCAGTGGCGGTGTGTCGGTGGGTGAGGAAGACCACATCAAACCGGCGGTGCAGGCACTGGGTCACCTGGACCTTTGGCAAATCGCCATGAAACCTGGCAAGCCATTTGCCTATGGTCGGGTGGGCGCGGCACACTTCATGGGTCTGCCGGGCAACCCGGTGTCGAGTTTTGTCACCTTTTTGCTGCTGGTGCGGCCGTTCTTGCTCAAGTTACAAGGGTCCAATCGGTGCACCACGGCGTCGGTCGCAGCGCGCGCCGGGTTCAGTTGGCCCAAGGGTGACAAACGGCGTGAGTTCCTGCGGGTCCGGCAAGACCCTGATGGTTCGCTGGCACTGTTTACCAACCAGAGTTCGGGGGTATTGACATCGGCAGTCTGGGGCACGGGTCTGGTGGACATCGCGCCGGGTCAGACCATCACACCCGGTGATGTGGTGCGCTACACCTCTTTTGCGGAGCTGCTGTCTTGAAAGTCTCGGTGAAATATTTTGCAGGCATACGTGAGGCCCTGGGTCTGTCGGTTGAAGTCGTCGACACCGATGCGGCCACACTGGGTGCCTTGCGGGATCAGCTGATTACGCGTGGCAGCCCATATGCTGAAACCCTGGCGCGTGGCAAAGCGGTGCGGCTGGCCTTACAACAGGTGATGGCGGACGAAACGGCGTGCCTGCATGATGGTGCCGAGGTGGCCTTTTTCCCTCCCGTCACCGGTGGATGATCGTCACGTTCAAGAGCAATAAAACCATACAGAATAAGCGCTTAAGGCCAATTGAATGCAAAAAACTTGCTGCGTTTCCATCCAGACCGAAGACTTTGACGTGTCTGCTGAACTGGCTGCCTTGCACGCGCAGGACGGCCGGGTGGGTGCGCTGTGCAGTTTTGTCGGCACGGTGCGAGACAGCACCCAGGGCGAGCCTGATGCCATCCAGTCCATGGAACTGGAGCACTACCCCGGCATGACCGAGGCGGCCATCGAGTCAATGATTGACGCCGCCCATGCGCGCTTTGACATCTTTGCGGCGCGGGTCATTCACCGGGTGGGGGTCTTGCAGTCGTGTGACCAGATCGTTCTGGTGGCAGTCAGCTCCGCCCATCGGGGCCAGAGTTTCGCCGCTTGTGAATTTCTGATGGATTACCTCAAGACCCAGGCACCTTTCTGGAAAAAAGAGCACAGTGCCGCCGGTGCCCGCTGGGTCGACGCACGGGCCAGCGACGACGCCGCTCTGGCCAAATGGGGCATCAAAGCCAGCAACCTGCCTGACCGGTCTTGACCGGTCTCAGATGGTGGGTGTTGCAGCCGCCAGGGTCGCATCCCGCCGTTCGACCTGCTTGAGCCACAGCAGCAGCAAGGTGCCCAGCGTCATCACAGCGGCGGCAAAGTACAGGCCGGCGTTGTAACTGCCCAGTGATACCGCCAGTGCCCCGGTCACCGCCGGCCCGATGATCTGCGCGGCACCGTACGACAGGGTCATCTTGCCCATCATTTTGGCGGGTCGGGTCGGGTAATAACGCCCAGCCATACTCAGCACCAGGCTGACCATGCCAATAAACGTGCCACCAAACAACAAGGCACCCAGCAGTGCTGCGGCCAGCCCACCCACCATCACCGGCAGCAAAATGCCCACGATCTGCAGCACGGCGGCGAGGATCAGGGCGTTGAGATCACCCATGCGCCGCGCAATCAGGTCCCAGTTGATACAGGCGGGTGCGGCACCCATACCAATGGCCAAAAACACCCAGTTGCCCTGACCGTCCAGCCCGGGCAGGCGGTTGACGATGGCCACAATAAAGGTCGCACTGATGACATAGCCAAAGCCGGCACAGAAATACGCAGCCATAAAAATGCGCAGGTACAACACACTGGGTGGCCGGTCGGGCATGGGCTGGCCCAGGACGGTCAGTCCGGTGCGGTCGGGGCGGGGCAGCCAGGCCAGTGCCGGGTACAGCAACACACAGCCCAAGGCCGTGAAGGCCCACCACTGCTCACGCCAGTCAAGCGCCGGGCTGAACAGCATGACCGCCGCAGCGCAGCCGGCAATGCCCAGGCCAATGCCAGCAAAGTGGATGCCAAGTTCACTGCGGTGCTGGTGACGGATCAGCCAGTTCATGATCAGGCCGGTACCCAGCAACATGCCCGCAGCGCTGCTGAGTCCCGCCACATAGCGTGACAGCGCCCACACCATCAGATTGGTACTCAGCCCCATCACCGCAGTGCTGGCAATCGCCAGCAGCATGCCAATGCGGTAAAGCCGGTCTTTGAGTACCAGGTCACTGATCAGCGAGGCAATCAGGGCACCGCTCAGGTAACCGGCGTAGTTGATGGCCGCCAGCCAGCCGGCCTCTGCCACGCCAAGCCCGGCCTGCGCCTGCATCAGTGGCAAAAGTGGTGTGTAGGCGAAGCGTGCCACACCCAGCACCAGCACCAGGCTGAACACCCCGGCACCCAGTACCTTGAGCCGTGCGATGTCCATCAGGGTGCCGGAAAACGCTCGCGCAGGTAAGTGATGATGGCGCTGGACTCACTCAGCCAGCGCACCTTCCCATCGGCATCGGTGATCTTCAGGCAGGGCACTTTCACCGCTCCCAGCCCCTGCAACAGGTCGTCGCGGTGCTGCGTATCATGCTGGGCGTCACGCCGCACAATCGGCAAGGCCAGGCGGTGGATTTCCTGGCGTACCTTGATACAAAACGGGCAAGTCCTGAACTGGTACAGCACGATATTGGCGCACTGCTGGTTCAGCGTGCGCTGCTGTGCTTCGGTGCGGGTGACGGCAGTTGGGCGGCTCAGACGCTCCCACAGCAGCATGAATGGCCCCAGCAGCACACGCAGCGTCCTGAAAAACAGGCGAATCAGAGGTTTCATCGGCAGAATCTTATGAAGAAAGGTTTTGGGTCACTTGATCAGCAACACCGGAACGGTGGACAGTTGCACCACCTTGACGGTCACCGAGCCCATGAACAAGCCTAACACTGTGCCAAAACCGTGCGCGCCCATGATGATCATGTCGCAATGCTTGGACTTGGAGAACTCGACCAAAGTGGGTGCCGCCTCTCCTACCAGCACGTGGGCACTGTAGGCCAGGTTGGCCTGGTCCAGACGCTGCCGCGCTGCACCCAGCGCCTTATCGCCGGCCTCCCGCTGAAACGCCTCAACCGTCGTCCGGTCAATAAATCGGGTGATGTCGGAGGGCAGGGCAGGCTGCACATTCACAAGGTAGATGCGCGGGATTGCCGCCCGCGTGGTGGCGTCGGTGATGATGTGATCGATGCTTTTGAGCGAGGGCTCGGAGCCGTCAATGGCGATCAGGCAGGTGTTGGTCATGGCAGGCAGCTCTGTTGGGTCAGTCTTCGGCGGGTGATGCGGGCAATTCAACCGAAACTCTCTTGGGGCGCCCGCTGGCAAGCAATTTGCCTACCATGACCACCAGGGCCGCACCCGCCGCCGCAAAAATATAGTGCGCATAAGGCAGGTCCCTGGAGATGGCAGTCGGCGTGGCCAGGTCAGTCAGCAGCATGCTGCCCCCGATCCAGCCCAGCAAACCGGCACCCAATGTGATCACGATCGGAAAACGGTCCATCAGCGCCAACACCAGTTTGCTGCCCCAGACCACAATCGGGATCGACACCAGGATACCAAAGGTCACCAGCACCATTGAGCCGTGCGAGGCTCCGGCGACTGCAATCACGTTGTCCAGGCTCATCACCGCATCGGCCACCACAATGGTCTTGATGGCTGCCATCAGGGTGGTGCCACCGTCGATGTTGCCATGCCCGTCATCGTGCTCGGGCAACAGCAGTTTGATGCCAATCCAGAACAGCAGCAGGCCACCGACAATCTTCAAATAGGGTACGGCCAGCAGTTGCAGCGCAAAGAAAATCATCACCACCCGCAGGCCGATGGCACCCACAACACCCCAGAAAATGCCCTTTTTACGTTGCTCCGCCGGCAATTTTCGGCAGGCCAGCGCAATCACCACGGCATTGTCGCCGCCCAACATGATGTCGATCGCGATGATCTGCAGCACGGCGATCCAGAACATGGAAGAGGAAAAATCAGGCATGGCGCGGGCTGTCAGTCAGGCAGTGGTGGGGTCGCCAGCCCGAGTTGGGACTGGCAGAAAGTGCTGGATTATCCGGGATAAGGTCGGCCATGGTGACCTAAAGGGTCGGTTCCAATGACACACTGGACGTTGAACCTGGCGCGTTGGTGGGTTCCCGTGATAATCAGGGTCACTTTTCAGGAAACGATTCATGCACTGCCCTCAGCCCCCGCTCCAAAATCGATGGACCAAACCAGTCTGTGCCCGGCCCCAGGCCGGCGTGATTGATGGCGCTGCCTTTTGAGCTGAGGTTGGGGTGGCGCTACACGCGTGCCGGGCGTGCCACGCGGCGCAATGGCTTCATCTCCTTCATCTCGGGGGTATCCATGCTGGGCATTGGCCTGGGAGTGGCGGCACTGATCATTGTGCTGAGTGTCATGAACGGGTTCCAGAAGGAAGTGCGTGACCGCATGCTCGGCGTGGTCTCGCACATCGAAATTTTTGCACCGGATGGTGCCGCCTTGCCCGACGTGGCGCGCACCCTGGCTGAAGTTCGCGCCAACCCGGCGGTGATGGGTGCGGCCCCTTTTATTGCCACCCAGGCGCTGTTGGCCCGGGGGGATGACATGAAAGGCACCATCGTGCGAGGCATCGACCCGGCACGCGAACCGGAGGTGACCGAGCTCTCTGCCAATCTCAAGGACGCCGCGCTGCAGCGGCTTGTCGCCGGTGAGTTTGGCCTGGTGCTTGGCGCTGAACTGGCGCGCAGCCTGGGTGTTCACAGTGGTGACAAGCTGACACTGGTGGCACCCAGCGGGCAGGTGACACCCGCCGGGGTGGTGCCACGGCTCAAACAGATGACGGTGGTGGGAACCTTCGACTCTGGGCACTATGAATACGATTCAGGTTTGGTACTGATGCATGTGGATGACGCGGCGCGCCTGTTCCGGCTTGAAGGCCCCAGCGGCGTCCGGGTGCGGCTGCAGAACCTGCATCAGGCGCGCACTGTGGCCGCTGAGCTCACCACCACGCTCAGCGGCAACCTGCTGGTGCGGGACTGGACCCGGCAAAACCGCAGCTGGTTTGCCGCAGTGCAGCTTGAAAAACGCATGATGTTCATCATCCTGACACTGATTGTGGCCGTCGCTGCATTTAATCTGGTCAGCACGCTGGTGATGACCGTCACCGACAAACGGGCCGATATTGCCATTTTGCGCACCCTGGGCGCCAGCCCGGCCAGCATCATGGCCATCTTTGTGGTGCAAGGTGCCATGGTCGGTGTGATCGGCACCCTGGCAGGTCTTGCGCTGGGTCTGGGTGTGGCCTTCAATATTGATGTGATCGTGCCGGCCATGGAGCGGCTGCTCGGTGCCAGCTTTCTGCCGCGAGATATTTACCTGATCAGCCGTATGCCCAGTGACCCGCAGCAGGCCGACATCCTGCCAATTGCGCTGATTTCGCTGGGGCTGGCATTTGTCGCCACCCTGTACCCGAGCTGGCGCGCCAGCCGTGTTAACCCGGCTGAGGCATTGCGTTATGAGTGAGGTGGTATTGAGTGCCCGTGGTCTGACCAAGCGTTTCAGCGAAGGGCGGCTTGACGTAACGGTGCTTCAAGGCGTGGACCTTGATGTGTGTGCTGGCGAAACCCTGGCGATTGTGGGAGCCTCGGGTTCGGGCAAAAGCACGCTGTTGCATCTGCTGGGCGGGCTGGATGCGCCCACCAGCGGCAGCGTCCGCCTGCAAGGCAAAGACCTTGCCCGCAGCAGCGCAGCCGAGCAGGGTCGCCTGCGTAACCGGCATCTGGGTTTTGTCTACCAGTTTCACCATCTGTTACCTGAGTTCAGCGCGCTGGACAACGTTGCCATGCCACTGTGGATTCGGCGCCAGACACCGGCCCAGGCAGCCCAGGTGGCAAGTGATATTCTGGCTGAAGTGGGTCTGAAAGACCGTCTTATGCACCGGCCCAGTGAACTCTCGGGCGGAGAGCGCCAGCGGGTGGCGATGGCCCGCGCGCTGGTGACTCGGCCCGATTGTGTGCTGGCTGACGAACCGACCGGCAACCTCGACCGCAGTACCGCGCAGTCGGTGTTTGATTTGATGCTGCGTCTGGCGCATACCCAGGGCACGGCCTTTGTAGTGGTGACACACGACGCCACGCTGGCGGCGCGCTGCAGTCGCCAGCTCAGTCTGGTTCAGGGCCTGCTGACCTGAGCCGGTTTTTGCCGCAGAACAGACGCTACACTTTGTAACCAATTGTGATAGATCAATCATGCCCAGCGCCATCCCGGATCGTCAAACCCGCTCTTGCAGGTGCGAGGCCCTATTTTTGGGATACCCGATGGTGAACCGCCAATGACGCCGGTCAAGTCCAAAGTGCTGGTGGTGGAAGATGAGTTGCTGGTCGCGCGCGATATTGAACAGCAGCTGATGGACCTGGGCTACCAGCCGGTTGGCCTGGCCACCCGGGGTGAGCAGGCCATCGAGATGGCCACCCAACTGCACCCGGACCTGGTTTTGATGGACATTCAGCTGGCGGGTGACATGGACGGCATCGCGGCTGCCCAGGTGATTCGTGACCGGTGTGCCTTGCCAGTGGTGTTTCTGACGGCCTATACCGCCGACGATGTGCTGGACCGGGCCAAACTGACAGAGCCCTTTGGCTACATGCTCAAGCCGTTTTCAGAGCGCGAGCTGCGCACTGTGCTGGCAATGGCACTGTACAAACACCAGGCCGAGGCGCGTCTGCTCAACAGCACCCGCCAGCTCAAGGCCTTGTCACGGCGGGTGCTTGAGGCGCAGGAGCTGGAGCGTCGCCGGGTCGCGGTTGAACTGCACGACGAATTAGGCCAGTCACTCACGGCCATCAAGATCAACCTGCAGCTGAGCGAACGCTTCAAGGACAAATCACCGGCCGACCTCAATCTGGAAAACATTCGTATTGTTGAAGACGCGCTGCAACAGGTGCGTCGGCTGGCCACCACGCTGCGTCCGTCGATGCTCGATGACCTCGGCCTGGCACCGGCACTCAAGTGGATGTCAGACCAGTCAGCCCAACGGAGTGGCTTTACGGTTCAGTTTTTTCATGAGCGGGTGCAGGCGCGGCTGGCGCCGGATATCGAAACGGCCTGTTTCCGCATTGTCCAGGAGGCCTTGACCAACATCAGCCGCCATGCACAGGCGCGGCATGTGTCCATCCAGCTCGGCCGTGAGGGCGACGAAATGGTGTTGCTGGTGCAGGACAACGGACTCGGCTTCGACCTGTTGGCCATGCGTGAGCGTGCCGTCGCCGGTGGCAGTCTGGGCGTGCTGGGCATGCAGGAGCGTGCCACCCTGATTGGCGGGCAGCTTGACATTCAGACCGTACCCGGGCGGGGGACCACGTTGGAGTTGCGTTGCCCCTGGCGAGGTCATGAGGACAAACCATGAGCCCGGTGCGTGTCCTGCTGGCCGATGACCATACCCTGGTCCGCGCGGGCTTGCGCAAATTGCTTGAAACATCACCCGACTACGTGGTGGTGGGTGAGGCCGGGGACGGGCTGGCCCTGCTGGAGCTGGCGCAACAACTGCAACCCGGCCTGGTGCTCATGGACATTGCCATGCCGGGACTGAATGGCATTGAGGCCACGGCGCGGCTGGTGAAAAGTTTCCCCAATATCAAGGTGTTGATCCTCTCGATGCACCAGAGTGAAGAGTACGTGCGTCAGGCGTTGCGCCACGGCGCAGCGGCGTATCTTTTGAAGGACGCCGCACCCCTGGAGCTGGACCTCGCACTGAGCGCCGTCATGCGGGGTGAGACCTACCTCAGCCCGGCGGTATCCAAAGGCGTGGTTCACGACTACGTGCAACGTTTGCGCGACGAGGAGCAGCCCGCCGCGGCCCTGTCACCACGCCAGCGCGAGGTGCTGCAACTGGTGGCCGAGGGTCACAGCACCAAAGAGATTGCCCGCCGCCTTGACCTGTCCGTGAAAACCGTCGACACCCATCGCAGCCAGCTGATGAAGCAGCTCGACATCCACGAGGTGGCCGGCCTGGTGCGTTACGCCTTGCGGGTGGGTCTGGTCTCGTTTTAATGATTAAACTGGCTTCTAGCGCAATACCAGTAATTGTTTGTAGCTACATTTGATGTAGTAACGTTTCTGCACCTAGGGGATTTTCCATCCCGCGCTCAGGTGATTACCGTATTCCCGCCGTGGCAGCATCGACGTATCGTTGCATCCAAACTTGAAATGCCACACGCCCGCCGGGAAAACCCATCTGATGAGTCCAGCTGCCATTCTTCTGGTTGAAGACGAAACCGTTGTTGCACACGATATCCGCTTGCAACTGCAAGACATGGGTTACCAGGTGGCCGCGGAGGCAAGGACGGGTGAAGACGCGATCGCCCTGGCGGAGCAACTCCATCCCGATCTGGTGCTGATGGACATCCAGCTGGGCAGCGCCATGGACGGTATCGCCGCAGCGCAGGTCATCCGCGCGCAACAACGGCTGCCGATCGTGTTCCTGAGCGCCTTTGCGGCCGATGAGATGTTGTCCCGGGCGATGCTGGTGGAACCCTACGGTTACATCCTCAAGCCGTTCTCCGACCGCGAGTTACACACCGTGCTGCAGATGGCTTTGTACAAGCACCAGGCCGAAGAGCGTGAGCGCGATCTGGCGCGGCGCAACCAGGCCATTCTGGACAACATGGTCAACGGTGTCATCACCGTTGATGCCCTGGGCCGTATCGAGTCATTCAATCGGGGTGCCTGCGCCATGTTTGGCTACACGGCGCAAGAGGTGATCGGCTGCAATGTGGCGGTGCTGATGCCCGAGCCGTTTGGCAGCGAGCACGCCCTGCACCTGAGCAAAGACCAGCTGATCGGCCATGACCGCGTGGTGTGCAGACAGCGCGAGGTCGAGGGGCGTCGCCACGACGGCTCTCGTTTTCCGCTGGGGCTCACGGTGTCGCGCATCACGCTGTCCGGCAAACCTTGTTACATCAGCATCCTGACGGACCTGAGTGCCCACCGCCTTGCCGAAGAGCGGATTCATCACCTGGCCTACTTCGATGACCTGACCGGACTGCCCAACCGGCGCCGTTTGCTCGACCGGCTCAAGGCCGCATTGGCGGCCTGCGCGCGCTCGGGGCAGCACGGCGCGCTGATTTTTCTCGATCTTGACCACTTCCGCCAGATCAATGAGACCCTTGGCCCTGGTTTTGGCGACGAACTCCTGTGTGAGGTGGCACAACGGCTGGTGCGCTGTGTTGGTGACGACGACACCGCGGCCCACA
Organism: Rhodoferax sp.; assembly: GCA_018061265.1. GTDB lineage: Bacteria > Pseudomonadota > Gammaproteobacteria > Burkholderiales > Burkholderiaceae_C > Rhodoferax. The sequence goes on from JAGOUM010000044.1 coordinate 16,168, forward strand.
TTGGTGGTGACGAGTTCATGGTCATGCTCGAAAGTATTGGCGTCAGCGGCCAGACGGCTGCGGTGCATGCGGAAAACATGGCCAACAAGATCCAGACCGCCCTGACGCAGCCATACTCGCTGCGCGGGCGTGGCTACACCAGTTCGGCCAGTATGGGAATCGTCATCTTCAACCGCCTTGACACGGATACCGATGAGCTGCTGAAGATGGCCGATGCCGCGATGTATCAGGCCAAACAGGCGGGCCGGTGCGCCGCGCGGTTTTTTGACCCCACCATCCAGGCGCTGTCCGTGGCGCGTACCAAGCTCGAGAAAGAGATGCGCCATGGCCTGCAGGCCGAGCAGTTCTTGCTGCACTATCAGGTGCAAGTGGACGTCCGGGGTCACCCGATCGGTGCGGAGTCACTGGTGCGCTGGCAGCATCCTGTGCTCGGGCTGGTGCCGCCGGGCCAGTTCATCGCGCTGGCCGAGGAGACCGGTCTGATCCTGCAACTGGGCCAGTGGGTGCTGCGAACCGCTTGCCAGCAACTGGTGGCCTGGTCGGCACATCCGGGCACGGCACGCTGGAGCATGGCGGTCAACGTCAGTTCATTGCAGTTTGCCCAGACGGACTTTGTCGAGACCGTGGCACAGGTGCTCGAAGAAACCGGTGCCGATGCCTACCAGCTCAAGCTGGAGCTCACCGAGAGTATGCTGGTTCACGATGTGAGCGATGTCATCGCCAAGATGAGTAGCCTCAAGGCGCTCGGTGTGAGTTTTTCGCTCGATGACTTTGGCACTGGCTACTCTTCGCTGAGTTACCTCAAGCGCCTGCCGATGGATCAGCTCAAGATTGACCAGTCCTTTGTGCGCGATATCCTCACCGACCATGACGACGCAGTGATTGCCCGCAGCATCGTCGCCTTGGGCCACAATCTGGGGATGTCGGTGATCGCGGAGGGGGTCGAAACCGTGGGGCAACGTGACATGTTGGCCCAGATGGGATGTGACGCTTTTCAGGGTTACCTTTTTGGTCGACCCGTTCCAGTTGAACAAATTGTGCTCCAGGCCATCTATATCTAAGTCTTACTGCGATAAGTTTCAATGATCAGGCTCATTCTTGCAGGGGTATTGTGGGCTTTGTCGGCACTGGTTTGGGCGCAGGCACCAGCGCCGCAGGAGCCGCTGCGCAGCATCACCGTGGTGCTCGACGACAACTATCCACCCTATATTTCCCGCGATTCCAAAGGCGAGCTTCAGGGCATTCTGAAGGACTACTGGGCCTTATGGCAACAGCGGACCGGGATTGGTGTCAACCTGCAGGCGATGGATTGGGCCCTGGCCCAAAGGCGCATGCAAGCCCATCAGGCCGACGTGATTGACACCATGTTCCAGACGCCTGAGCGCCAGCAGACGCTGGATTTCACGCCGCCCTATGCGCGCATTGATGTGGCTATATTCTTTCACCGCAGTATCAGCGGCATTGTCGACACGTCGTCCCTGCGCGGCTTCACCGTCGGTGTCAAGGACGGTGACGCCTGTATAGACACCCTGGGCACCACACCGGATGTGCAGCTCAAGCGTTATCCCAGCTACACCGGGGTGATCGATGCTGCCCAGTCGGGTGAAATCCGTGTGTTCTGCATGGATGAGCCGCCCGCCGTCTACCTGCTTAACCAGCGTGGTCTGGCGGACAGTTACCGCCAGTCTGCACCCATTGCCAGCGGTGAGTTTCATCGTGCCGTGCACAAAGGCAACACCCATTTAATGGCAGCGCTAGCACAAGGTTTCGCCCTGATCAGTCCTGACGAGATTCGAGTCATTGAAGAAAAATGGCTGGGAACCCGTGTCAAAACGACGCGGCAGTCACCCTATGTTCGCTATCTGGGTTATGGCGCGCTGGCGGCGTCGGCACTGACGCTGATGATGTTTCTGTGGAACCTGAGCTTGCGCCGCAAAGTGCAGCAAAAAACTCGCTCGCTCACCGAGTCACTGGAGGCGCTCAGCCAAACGCGGCAGGTCCTTGAGCACGCCTTGGTGGAACAGAAAGCCATGCTCGACAACGACATGGTGGGCATTGTGAAGGTGCGCAACCGGGTGGTCATGTGGGCCAATCGGGCTTTTGAGAATATATTCGGCTTTGGCCCGGGCGAGCTGGCTGGCACCCCGACCAGCATGTACTACACCAGCATGGCGTCTTATTTCAAATTGGCGGCCGAGGCGTATCCGGTCATGGCGGCGGGTGAGGTCTACCGTACCGAGGCCGAGTTTGTCCGCCGCGACGGCCAGCGGATCTGGGTGGAACTGAGCGGTGCCATGCTGAACGCGGCGCAAGGTGACTCATTGTGGATATTTGCCGATGTTTCAGAACACCGCAGCCTCAATGTCGGGCGTGAGGAGGCCCTCACGCGATTGCGCAAGATGGCAGACCGTGTGCCAGGTGTGTTGTACCAGTACCTGCTGCGGCCCGACGGTACCTCGTGTTTTCCATTTGCCAGCGAGTGGATCCGTCGCATCTACCAGATCAGCCCGCAAGAGGCCGCGGTGGATGCATCGGGTGCCTTTGCGGCCATTCATCCCGACGATGCGCAGGCAGTCCTGGAGTCCATCCAGGAGTCGGCCCGCGCCTTGACCCCCTGGCAACACGAGTACCGCGCCAGGTTTGCCGACGGATCAGTCCATTGGTTGTACGGCAACTCGCTGCCGGAGCGGCTTGATGACGGCTCGGTGCTGTGGCACGGATTTATCACAGACATCACCGAGCGCAAGGCGGCCGATGAGCGCTTGCGCCAGTTGTCGCGGTCGGTCGAGCAGGCGCCGCTGTCCATCGTCATCACCGACCTGCAGGGCGATATTCTTTACGTCAACCCGAGTTTTACCCGCCACACCGGGTACACGCTCGACGAAGTGCTGGGTCACAACCCGCGTATTCTCAAGTCCGGGCAGACACCGCAGCAAACCTACCTGTGTTTGTGGGATACCTTGTGTTCCGGCGCTGTCTGGGAGGGTGAGCTGTACAACCGCCGCAAAAACGGTGAGATGTTTATCGAGCACGCCGTGATTGCGCCAGTGCTGGATGCCCAGGGCAAGACCAGCCACTATGTTGCCGTGAAAGAAGACATCACCGAGCGCAAGGGCGCCGAGCAGGCTTTGCAGGCGTCCTTGCATGAAAAGGTCGCCTTGCTCAATGAGGTTCATCACCGTGTCAAAAATAACCTGCAGGTGATTTCCAGCCTGTTGCGTCTGGAGGCCAGTCGTTGCACCGAGCCGGCCACCAAAGACGTCCTCAAGGAGATGCAGGGCCGCATTCTCACCATGGCGCTGCTGCACGAAACACTTTACCGGGTGGGCCGGTTCGCCTCGGTGGATCTTGGCGCTTACCTCAAACAACTGGCAACCCAGACCTTCAGGGCACAAAGTAGCCAGAGCACCACAGTGCGGCTGAGCCTTGACGTGGCCGAGGTGCAGGTGGTGATGGACCAGGCCACTCCTTGTGGCCTGCTGGTCAATGAACTGCTGTCCAATTGCCTCAAACACGCGTTCCCGGACGGACGCACCGGCGAGGTGCAAGTGCGCTCACAGCCCGACGTCCAGGCCGGCAGCTGGATGGTGCAGGTGCGCGACAACGGCATTGGTTTGCCGCCCGACTTCGAGCTGCGTGGGCGCCAGTCGTTGGGCTTGCAGCTGGTGTCAGACCTGGCACGCCAGCTCGATGGCAGCCTGCAGGTGGCGTCGTCGGGTGGTGCGTCGTTCACGGTGGTGTTCCCGCTGGTGCAAATCAAGGCCATCACCGAGTAACACCTGCCGGGGCAGGTCCGTGCCTCAGGTGTTTTTCCGGCCCGATTAGGGTAATGGCCTGATGGTCTGAAAGCAGTGGCGGACGTAAAGTTTGCCCCATGACGCTCAAGATACTTCTGGTTGATGACAACAAGACTTTTTTGGCCTCGGTCAAGAACCTGTTGTCCATGTATTCCCAGGCGCAGGTCGTCGGTGAGGCCCATGACGGGGTGCATGCCCTGGAGATGGGCCAACGGGTGGCACCTGACCTGGTTCTGCTTGACATCGTGATGCCCGGCTTGTCCGGGCTCGATGTGGCCAGGACCATGAAAACCTGGCCGACGCCGCCAAAGATTTTATTTTTATCCCTGCACGACAACATTTTTTACCGCGCGGCAGCGCGTGAACTGGGCTGCCTCGGTCTGGTAGGCAAGTCCAATTTTGTCGTCGAGTTACTGCCCCTGATTGCGGGTTTGCTGGGCGAAGCCAATGGCGAAACGTCCACTCCGATCGGACATGCATCATGAAAAACTACCAGGATTCCACCTTGTCTCTGGCCTACAGCCTTGGTCTGGGCGTTCTTGGCGCTGTTGCAGTGCTGGCGGTGGGAGGTCTGACCCTGCCTGCCGTGCTGCTGTCGGCGCTGTTGCTTGCTTCGGGTGCCGCCCTTGGCAAGCTGCAGTCGGCCATGCACCAACGGCAAAACCGCCAGCTGGCCACCTACCTGGAAGCGCAGTCGGGCTTTGCCAGTGAGGTGATCCCGGTCTGGAAACGCCACTTTGAGTCCTCACGCGACCAGATGGAAACGGCCGTCAACCAGTTGTCAGACCGCTTTGGTGGCATCGTGGACAAGCTCGATGTGGCACTGAGCGCCGCTACACAGGAAACCGACGCGGTTGAAAGTGGCGGACAAGGCATGTCCATCCTGTTCAGCAAGAGTGAGCAGGACCTCAACGCGCTGATTGAGACCCAGCAGGCCAGCATGGGCAATATGGAGTCGATGCTCAGCAAGGTGCAGGGTCTGGACCGCTTTATCGCTGAATTACACGACATGGCTGCCGACGTGGCACGTATTGCCCAGCAAACCAACCTGCTGGCGCTCAACGCCGCCATTGAGGCTGCCCGTGCTGGTGACCTGGGGCGGGGTTTTGCAGTGGTGGCCAAAGAGTTCCGCATGTTGTCACAACAGTCCGGTGACACCGGCCGCAAGATCGCTGAAAAGGTCAACACCATCAGCGCCGCCATCACCGAGACCTGCACCGTGGTGCGTGACGCTGTGGCGGCTGAAGACCAGTCCTTGGTGACGGTCCATACCACCATTAATCGGGTGCTGGGTGACTTCAAGGGCGTGACCGAAGTGTTTCAACGCTCCAGCAATCTGCTGCAAGACGAAAGCATGAGTATTCAGGCCGAGGTCAACAATGCGCTGGTGCAACTGCAGTTCCAGGACCGCGTCAGCCAGATCATGATGCAGGTCCTTAAAAACATGGACCGCATGCCAGAGGCTTTGCAGCAGCAACACGACGACTACCTGCAGACCAGGATCTTGCAGCCGCTGGACCCGGTAGAAATGCTCGGCGAGCTAAAAAAGACCTACGTGATGGCCGACCAGCATGTGATCCATGAAGGTGGCCAGGTCGAGCAGAAGAACACCACCGATATCAGCTTTTTCTAGAGGACGAGTCAAATGGCAAAACTCATCATGGTTGTGGACGACTCCGCGTCGATGCGGCGGGTCGTCGGTATTGCACTCAAAGGCGCGGGCTACGACGTGCTTGAAGGAGTGGACGGCAAAGACGCGCTGTCCAAACTCACCGGCCAAAAAGTCCACATGATCATCAGTGACGTCAACATGCCGGTGATGGATGGCATTGCCTTCCTGAAGGCCGTCAAGGCCATGCCGGCCTACAAGTTCACGCCGGTGATCATGCTCACCACCGAGTCGGCCGAGGAGAAAAAGCGCGAAGGTCAAGCCGCCGGTGCCCGCGCCTGGGTGGTCAAACCCTTTCAACCCGAACAACTTGTGAACGCCGTGCAACGGCTGTGCCTGCCATGAGTACCAACACCTTGCGTATTGAAGGCGAGCTGACCATCTTTCGGGCGATGGAGCTCAAACCGGTGTTGTTGGCGACACCGCCAGTGGACGAGGTCGACCTGTCGGGCGTGACCGACATCGACACCGCCGGGGTGCAACTGCTGATGCTGGCCAAAAAGACCGCGCTGGCCGCACAACGCGACATCAAGCTGGTGGCGCACAGCCCGGCCGTGCTGGAAGTGTTTGAGCTGCTCAACGTGGCAGCCTATTTTGGTGACCACCTGGTGATGGACTCGCGCAAGTCCACCGGTGCGACAAGGAGCTGATATGGACCTCGATGACGCACTGTCAACATTTCTCACTGAATGCCGCGAACTCCTCGATGACATGGAGTCAGCGCTGCTGGCCGTGGAGGGTGCGGATGACAAATCCGAGATGGTCAACGCCATCTTTCGTGCCGCGCACACCATCAAGGGCTCCAGCGGCCTGTTCAGCCTGGACCATGTGGTGGCCTTTACCCATGTGGTCGAAAGTGTGCTCGACAAAGTGCGTGGCGGCAAACTGGCGCTGGGCGACGACCTGGTGGCGGTGCTGCTGGCCTGTTGTGACCACATTAGTGCCTTGATCGACGGCGTGGCCGCCGGCGAGATGCAAGGCAATGTCGACCTGCAAGCCCAGGGTGACCCGCTGGTGGCCCAATTGCGCGGCTTTCTGGACGGTGCCAAGTCGGCTGCCGAGTCTGCCCCGGTCAAAAGCTCGGTACCCAGTGCCGACACCGAGCAGGTGCAGCGCATCCATGCCGATGCGGTGAATGCCGATCACTGGCATATTTCTGTGCGGTTTGGCCCCGATGTGCTGCGCAATGGCATGGACCCGTTGTCGTTCATTCGTTATCTGGGCACCATTGGCAAGGTCTCGGCGATTGAAACCATCACCGACGCCCTGCCGCGTGCCGAAAACATGGACCCCGAGCTGTGTTACCTGGGTTTTGAGATGGCGTTTCAGACCAAGGTCGACAAAGCCGCCATCGAAAAAGTGTTTGAATTTGTCCGTGATGACAGCCGCCTGATCATCCTGCCGCCACACAGCCGCATCTCCGAGTACATCAGCCTGATCAGCCTGCAGCAGGGCGAAGCCACCCGCTTGGGCGACATGCTGGTGCGTTGCGGCACCCTGTCACCGCAAGAGCTGGACATGGCGCTGGACGTGCAGGTGGACCAGCCCGGCAAACCCATTGGCACCATTCTGGTGGAGCAGGGTTCGGTGCAGCCCGAGGTGGTCGAAGCCGCCCTGACCAAACAAAAACAGGTCAAGGACATGGGCGCGGCCGAGAGCAAGTCGATCCGTGTCGATGCCGACAAGCTCGACCAACTGATCAACCTGGTGGGTGAACTCATCATTGCCGGCGCCAGCGTCAACATGATTGCGCACCGCTCTCGCGTCATTGAGTTACAGGAAAGTACCTCAAAACTTGCCACGCTGGTCGAAGAAGTGCGCGACAGCGCCCTGCAACTGCGCATGGTGCGTATTGGCGCCACCTTCAGCCGCTTCCAGCGTGTGGTGCACGACGTGTCACGCGACCTGGGCAAAGACATTGCGCTGGTGATTGACGGTGAAGACACCGAGCTGGACAAAACCGTGGTTGAAAAAATTGGCGACCCGCTGATGCACCTGGTGCGCAACAGCATGGACCACGGCATTGAAAGTGCCGAGGTTCGCAAACAACGTGGCAAACCGGTGCAGGGCACCCTCAAGCTCAACGCCTACCACGACAGCGGCGCGATTGTGATCACCGTCGAAGACGACGGTGGTGGCCTGAAAAAAGACAAGATTCTGGCCAAAGCCGTCGAGCGTGGCCTGGTCGAGGCCGGCCACCACATGAGCGACAGCGACATCTATGCACTGATCTTCGAGCCTGGCTTTTCCACCGCTGAGAAGGTGACTAACCTCTCCGGGCGCGGTGTTGGCCTGGATGTGGTCAAACGCAACATCACCGCCCTGCGTGGCACGGTGGGCATCAACAGTGAAGAGGGCGTGGGCACCCGGGTCACGGTGCGGCTGCCGCTCACGCTGGCCATCATCGACGGCTTTTTGGTCGGGGTGGACAAGGCGGTGTACGCCATTCCGCTGGACATGATCGAAGAGTGTGTGGCCTACAGCGCCGAGCCGGGCCACGACTACACAAATCTGCGCGGCCAGGTGCTGCCGTTTATCCGTATTCGTGAGCTGTTTTCGGTGCCGGGCAAATCCGCCAAGGGCGAAAACATTGTGGTGCTCAAACACGCCGGGCAAAAGGCTGGGCTGGTGGTTGACACCCTGCTGGGCGAGTTCCAGACGGTGATCAAGCCGCTGGGACAAATGTTTGCCCAAAGCAAATGTATCAGTGGCTCGACCATTCTGGGCAGTGGCGACGTGGCGCTGATTCTGGATGTGCCGCAGCTGGTGCGCCAGGCCATGGCCAAAACCGGACAGGGCATGCAAGAGCATTCGTTGGTGGGTTGAATCGGTTTCTTTTTTAGATTTTTATAGAGGGCTAATCATGTTTGCAAATATGAAGATAGGTGTACGGCTGGCCATCGGCTTTGCCTTGACTTTGATCTTACTGATCGTGGTGGCCGTCATTGGCGTGACGCGCCTGTCGGCCCTAAACGGCGAAATTGAAAACATCGTCAACGACAAATACCCCAAAACCATTGACGCCATTGACATCATCCGCGCCATGAATATGGTGGCGCAAATCAATCGCAACCTTCTGTTGGTGACCGACCCGGTCGAAACCCAGAAGCAGCTGGCACGTCAGGCCGATCAACGCAAGATCATTTCTGACAACCTCGACAAGCTTGACAAGGCGATCACCTCTGATGAGGGAAAACGACTGCTCGGCAACATGAAGGACACACGGGCCAAATTTGTCGCCGAGCTGGACAAGTATGTGGGCATGGTGCAGCGTGGTGAGCGAGAAGCTGCCATCAAATTGTTGTATGGTGAGATGCGGCCGGTCACAGATGCCTACACGGACGCCATTCGCAAGTTGGTTGATTTCCAGGACGCGCTGATGATCAAGGCCGGCAAAGAAGCCGATGCCATGGCCGGTGCCGCTGAGAACATGCTGATCGTGCTGTCGGTGGTTGCCGCTTTGCTGTCGGTTCTGGCAGGCTGGATCATCACCCGCTCCATCACCGGCCCGACACAAAAGCTGATGGACGGCGCCGACAAGATGGCGCAAGGCAATTTTGAGTTCAAGCTCGACATCGACACCAAAGACGAGATTGGTGCCCTGGCCAAGTCCGTGCAAGCCATGCAATCCGCTGTGCAAGCGATGATTGTTGACACCAATGTGTTGATTAAAGCCGCCGTGGATGGTCAACTCGAAACCCGCGCTGACGCCACCAAACACCAGGGCGACTTCCGCAAGATCGTGGAAGGTGTCAACACCACACTCGACGCCGTGATTGGCCCGCTGAATGTGACGGCCAAGTATGTGGACGACATCTCCAAGGGTGTGATCCCGCCGGTCATCACCACCGACTACAAGGGTCAGTACAACGTCATCAAGGGCAACCTCAACAACATGGTCAAGATGATGAGCGACCTGCTGGCACAGACCGACATCATCATTCAGGGCGCAGCCAATGGTGAGCTCGAAAAACGTGCCAATGCCGACATGTTTGTCGGTGGCTGGAACAAGCTGGTGGTGGGCGTGAACGAAACGGTGACAAACATTGTCAACCCGCTCAACGTGACTGCTGACTATGTGGACAAGATTGCCAAGGGCATCATCCCGCCAACGATTACCACCGACTACAAGGGTCAGTACAACGTCATCAAGGGCAACCTGAACGCCGTGGTCAAGATGATGAGCGACCTGTTGGCGCAGACCGACATCATCATTCAGGGTGCGGCCAATGGCGAACTTGAAAAACGTGCCAATGCCGACATGTTTGTCGGTGGCTGGAACAAACTGGTGGTGGGCGTGAACGAAACCGTCACCAACATCGTCAATCCACTCAACGTGACCGCAGACTACGTCGACAAAATTGCACAGGGCAACATCCCGCCTGCCATCACGACCAATTACAAAGGTCAATACAACGTCATCAAGAACAACCTCAATGGCCTGATTGATGCAACGGCGCAGCAAGCGAATGCAGCAATGGCCATCAGCAAGGGTGATTTGACCGCTGTGGTCAAGGTGCGCTCTGAAGGTGATGTCCTTGCCAAGGCGCTGGTTGAAGTGATCAAGGCCGTCAACGCGCTGGTGGCCGATGGCAATCTGTTGTCCAAAGCCACAGTGGACGGTGATTTGACGGTGCGGGCAGATGCCTCCAAGCACCAGGGTGACTTCCGCAAGGTGGTCGAAGGCCTGAACCAGGTGATGGTGGCGGTCAACACCCCGGTGGACGAACTGCGTACCGTGCTCGGTGCCCTGGAGGGCGGCGACCTGACGCTGTCGATGAAGAAGAACTACGCCGGTACCTGGGACGAACTCAAGAACGCGGTGAACAACATGCTCAAGAAACTGACCGAAGTGGTCACCGACGTAAATGGCGGCGCCCAAGCGCTGGCCAGCGCCTCGGAAGAGGTGAGCGCCACCGCCCAGCAACTCAGCCAGGCCGCCAGCGAGCAAGCTGCCGGTGTGGAAGAAACATCTGCGTCGATTGAGCAGATGACCAGCAGCATTGCGCAAAATACCGAAAACGCCAAGATCACCGACGGCATGGCCAGCAAGGCTGCCAAAGATGCCGCTGATGGTGGCGAAGCCGTCAACGCCACGGTCGAGGCCATGAAGCAGATCGCCAAGAAGATTGGCATCATCGACGACATCGCCGCGCAAACCAACCTGCTGGCCCTGAACGCCGCGATTGAAGCCGCACGCGCCGGTGAGCATGGCAAGGGTTTTGCCGTGGTGGCCGCCGAAGTGCGCAAACTGGCCGAACGCAGCCAGATCGCCGCGCAAGAGATTGGCGAGGTCGCTGGCAACAGTGTGGGTCTGGCAGAAAAGGCCGGCAAGCTGTTGGCCGAGATCGTGCCCAACATCCGCAAGACCAGCGACCTGGTGCAAGAGATCACAGCGGCCAGCACCGAGCAAAGCAGTGGCGTCGGCCAGATCAACAGCGCGGTGAGCCAGCTCAACCAGACCACGCAGCAAAATGCCAGCAGCTCCGAAGAGCTGGCCGCCACGTCTGAAGAAATGAGCGGCCAGGCCGAGCAGTTGCAGCAGACCATGTCGTTCTTCAAGCTCGACAGCGCCGGCTCTCGCTCTGGTGGCAGCCACTTCCAGGTGCGTAAAAGCAGTGCCAGTGGAAAGGTCACCAAGTCGGCAGCCCCCAAGCCTGTCGCCGCGCATGCCGCCTCTGCAGCACCCGCGGGTGAGCTTGACGAATCCCAGTTCACCAAGTTCTAAGCGAGGCCTGCCATGAGTGCGCTGGTCAAAAATGACGCGAAATCAGTAGCTTCCAAGGCAGGTGCAGCAAGCGCTGTTGAGGAAAAACAGTACTTGACCTTCATGCTGGGTGGCGAGATGTTTTCTTTGAGCATTCTGTGCATCAAAGAGATCATCTGGTACGCCAACCTGACCGAGGTACCGATGATGCCCGCGTGTATTCGCGGTGTCATCAACTTGCGCGGTGCGGTGGTGCCGGTGCTGGACTTGTCCAATCGCTTTGGCAAACCCTCTACCCCGGTGATCAAAAGCACTTGCATTGTGATTGTGGAGGTGCCCACCGCGACCGAGGGTGAACATCAAAACATGGGCGTGGTGGTTGACTCGGTACAGGCGGTGCTGGAAATCCCCACCAGCGAGATCGAGCCTGCACCGACCTTTGGTGCCAAGATTCGCAGCGAGTTCATTGAGGGTATTGCCAAGGTGAATGGCAAGTTTGTAATCCTGCTCAACGTCAACCGGGTGTTATCAGCGGAAGAAATTGGGCAAATGGGGCAGGTGGCCGCGGTGACCGAGGCACCACCCGCCTGAATAAGCAGGTGCCTGATGTCAGCGCGGTGACTCAACTACTGTGAAAAGTAGAGCGTTCATTCATTACTGAATAAGGGCTTGTCGCCAAAAATCCTTGCCTGGCTTGGAGTCGAATTTGAAGGAGATAGAGATGTTTACCAATATGAAATTAGGTGTCCGGTTGGGCTTGGGTTTTGGGGTGGTGCTGGCTTTGATGATTGTTCTGGCTGTGGTCAGTTATGCTCGTTTCACAGCGCTCAATCAGAGCATTGAAACGGTTGTGACGGACCGGTTCCCGAAAACCGTGATGGCCAA
>JAGOUM010000157.1 GCA_018061265.1 Rhodoferax sp.
CCTAAATCCAACTTCTTGAAACCGTGCCTTGCTGCTCTTGGAGCTGCGGGGCTGTTCGCGCCATAGAGCGCAAAATTTCAGGAGTTGGAACATGTGTTGTTCCGTTCAAAGTTCCAGGCACGTCAACTGCCATCGGCTGGCGGTCTGGGCCATTTCGCTGGTAGCCGCATTCCCGCTGCAGGCGGCACCACTTTCTTTCGAGCGGGCCTTGAACCTGGCCACCCAAGGTGCGCCAACACTGACTGCTTCTCAGACCAAGGTGGACTCAGCCCGAGCGGCCGTGATCCCTGCGGGAGAGCTGCCGGACCCCAAGCTGGCCGTAGGTGTGGAGAATTTTCCCATCGGGGGCCCGGACCGTTACAGCATGACCGGCGACTTCATGACGATGCAACGCATCGCCTACATGCAGGACGTTCCCAATCGCAGCAAACGGGATGCCCGCATTGCTGTGGCCCAAGCTAGAGTTCTGCAAGCCGAATCCTCGCATCAACTCTCCACGCTGTCTGTGCGCCGAGAAACAGCCGTTGCCTGGATTCGGCGTTATGCCTTGGAGCGGCAGGTAGCGCTGTTCGACGGTCTCTTCAAGCAAAACAAACTCCTGGAAGCCGCGGTACAGGCTCAATTGGCAGGTGGACGGGGCTCCATCACGGATGCGCTGACGCCCAGGCAGGAAGCGGCCATGTTGGCCGAACGTCTGGACGAACTGTGGGCCCAGCGTAAGCAGGCCATTGCCGCACTGGAGCGCTGGGTTGGGAATGCCGCCACTGAATCCTTGGAAGGAGAGCCGCCCAACTGGCCCCTGGACCGGGAGGCCCTGGCTCACCGCATTCAAAACCACCCCGATGTGAACCTGCTCCACGACGCCAGCCGCGTGCTGGACGCCGAGCTTCAAGAAGCGCAGGCCACCAAAAACCCTGACTGGGGCGTGGAACTAGCCTACCAGCGCCGTGGTGAACAGTTTGGCGACATGGTGTCGGTCAAATTCACTTTTGATCTGCCCACTGCACCAGCAAAGCGCCAGGATCCGCAAATTGCAGCCAAACAACTGGAACGCCTGGGCCTGGACGCAGAACTGGAGCTCCTGCGGCGTGAGCACCTGCAGGAACTCAACACCCAGTGGGCAGAGCTGGAACGACTGAACCTGGCGCTGGAGCGCAACCAGACCATCCTTCAACCGTTGATGCGCGACAAGATTGCCTTGACCCTTGCGGCGTACCAGGCCGGTAAAGGCACCCTGGTGGAGCACTTGGCCGCGCGCCGGGAATCCCTGGAAACCCAGCTCCGGTTCCTTGCCCTGCAAGGGGAGCGCCAAACGATCAGCGCACGCCTGCACTTCACCAACGATGACCCACTGAGCGGAGGTTCCCAATGAACTCCAAAACTATTAAAAAGAATCTGACCCACATCGCTGCAGGCCTGTTGATTTTGGCTCTGGGCGCCGCTGGTGGGGTCTGGTGGACTAAGCGAAGCTCCAACATGGGGTCTGCTGTTTCCGAATCTGCAAAGTCTGAACGCAAAGTGCTGTACTGGTTTGATCCCATGAAACCGGACGCCAAGTTCGACAAGCCTGGACCGTCTCCGTTCATGGACATGCAACTGGTGCCGCGCTATGCCGACGAAGGTGGTGCGGACACTGCCGCACTGACAATCTCCACACGCGCCAGCCAGAGCCTGGGGATGCGAGTGGCAACCGTTGGTCAGCAGGATATTTCCAGCACCGTGGAGGTCGCAGGTACGCTGCAACTCAGTGAACGGGATGTCAGCATCGTCCAAGCCCGCACCAGCGGCTTTGTGGAGCGGGTTTACACCCGCGCACCAGGTGATGTCATCACGGCAGGCAGCCCTCTGGCGGACGTGATCAACCCGGAATGGGTTGGTGCACAGCAGGAGTTTCTGGCGGTGAAGGCCATGGGTGATGCCGCGTTGACCCGGGCCGCCCGCCAGCGCTTGGCATTGCTGGGTATGCCTCCCGCCTTGATCCAGCGCGTGGAGGAAGGCAATCGCACCCTTCCAGTGACCACCATCACAGCGCCCACTTCGGGCGTGCTCACCGAGTTGATGGTGCGCCAAGGCATGAGCCTGAGCCCTGGCATGACGCTGGCCCGCATTACAGGGCTGGGCACGGTCTGGCTGGAGTTGGCCGTGCCGCAGGCCCAAGCATCCAACTTGGCAATCGGGCAAATGGTGGAGGCACGCCTCACCGCCGCTTCTGAGACGACCCTTAAAGGCAAGGTGGCATCTATTTTGGCGGAAACCAACCCAGACACCAGGACCCTGCGCGTGCGGATCGAATTGCCCAACCCTGGCCAAAGACTGCGTGCAGGCATGCTGGCCACGGCCATACTGCACGGCCCATCGGAATCTGTCTTGCTGGTACCTTCCGACGCCGTGATCCGTACCGGCAAGCGCGCCTTGGTCTACCTGGCTGAAGATGGCGGCCAGTTCAAACCGGTGGAGGTGCAGATAGGTGCTGAGCGTGATGGGCAGTTGGTCATACGCCAAGGCCTCAGTGCGGGCCAGAAAGTGGTTGCATCCGGCCAGTTCCTTCTGGATTCCGAGGCCAGCATGCGGGGCCTCATCCCCCCGACGAACATGCCGTCGGAGTCGATGAATCCGTCGGTCACATCCATGGACAAGGTTCCTGTTTACGAAACACGGGGTGTGATCGAAGAGCTCGATGCTTCCAATATCAAGCTGCGCCACGAAGCTGTGCCCGCCCTCAAATGGCCGGCCATGACCATGGGCTTCAAGCGCGCCAAGGATCTGCAGTCATCTGGCTTCAAGGTCGGGGACACTGTGCAATTCCAGTTCAAGGCCGTCGGCGATGAGTACGAGGTAGTGACGCTCAAGGGAGCGAAACCATGATCGCAGGCATCATCCGTTGGTCGGTATCGAACCGCTTTCTCGTGTTGCTGTCCACGGTGTTTCTTGCAGGTGCTGGCTTGTGGGCTGTACGGTCCACGCCCATCGACGCTTTGCCAGACCTGTCGGACGTGCAGGTCATCATCCGCACCAGCTACCCAGGGCAGGCCCCGCAGATTGTGGAAAACCAGGTCACCTATCCACTGACGACCACCATGCTGTCGGTGCCGGGCGCCAAAACGGTGCGAGGCTTCTCCTTCTTTGGGGATTCCTTCGTCTACATTCTGTTCGATGACAAAACCGACCTCTACTGGGCGCGCTCCCGAGTTCTGGAGTACCTCAACCAGGTTCAGGGGCGATTGCCTGCAGGTGCCAAGTCGGCCCTGGGGCCAGACGCCACCGGTGTAGGCTGGATTTACCAATACGCTCTGGTGGACCGCACGGGTGGGCATGACCTGTCACAGCTGCGCGCGCTGCAGGACTGGTTCCTGAAATTCGAACTCAAGACCCTGCCCAATGTCGCCGAAGTGGCCAGCGTGGGTGGCATGGTCAAACAGTACCAGGTCGTGCTGGACCCACTCAAACTCAATGGCCATGGCATCACCTATGAGCAGGTGCGCCAGGCGCTGATGAACGGCAACCAGGAAACGGGTGGCTCGGTGCTGGAGCTGGCCGAAGCCGAGTACATGGTGCGGGTCAATGGTTACCTGCGAACCCTGGATGACTTCCGCGCCATCCCACTCTCCAGTCGCGGCGGTATTGCCGTTCGTCTGGGGGAAGTGGCAACCGTGCAAGTCGGGCCGGAAATGCGCCGTGGCGTGGCCGAACTCGACGGAGAAGGCGAAGTGGCGGGTGGTGTCGTGTTACTGCGCTCCGGCAAAAATGCCCAGGAAACCATACGCGCTGTCAAAACCAAGCTGGCCGAATTGCAAAAAAGCCTGCCACCGGGGGTGGAGGTGGTCACGACCTACGACCGCAGCGCTCTGATAGAGCGGGCCATCGACAACCTCTCAGCCAAGCTGCTGGAAGAGTTCATCGTGGTGGCGCTGGTGTGTGTGCTGTTTCTGGGCCACATGCGTTCCGCCCTGGTGGCCATCATCTCCTTACCCCTGGGCATCGTGGCGGCCTTTGTGGTGATGCATGTCCAGGGTATCAATGCCAACATCATGTCCCTGGGCGGCATTGCCATTGCCATCGGTGCCATGGTGGATGCGGCCGTGGTGATGATCGAGAACGCGCACAAGAAGCTGGAGGCTTGGCAGCATGCGCATCCTGGGCAGGCCTTGGAAGGAGAGGAACGGTGGAACGTCATCACCGATGCCGCCGTCGAGGTCGGACCGGCCCTGTTTTTCTCCCTGCTGATCATCACCTTGTCCTTCATCCCGGTGTTCACGCTGGAAGCTCAGGAGGGGCGCCTGTTTGGCCCTCTGGCTTTTACTAAGACCTATGCCATGGCGGCCGCTGCTGGACTTTCTGTGACCTTGATCCCCATCCTGATGGGGTACTGGATACGGGGACGCATCCCGGATGAACAGCACAACCCGATCACGCGGGCCTTGATCGCGGTGTACCGCCCCGCACTGGAATGGGTGCTGCAGCGTCCCAAGGCTACGTTGGCCATTGCCGTTCTCGTTTCTGCCACCACACTGTGGCCTGTGAGCCAGTTGGGTGGGGAGTTCCTGCCGCCCCTGGATGAGGGGGATTTGCTCTACATGCCATCGGCCTTGCCAGGGCTGTCCACACAGAAAGCGTCGGAGCTGCTGCAGATCACCAACCGCATGATCAAGACCGTGCCCGAGGTGGAACGTGTTTTTGGCAAGGCAGGCCGTGCGGAGACTGCCACCGACCCGGCGCCCATGGAAATGTTCGAGACCACGGTACAGCTCAAGCCACGGGATCAATGGCGTGCCGGAATGACGCCGGAGAAACTGATCGAAGCGCTGGACCAGGCCGTCCAAGTGCCCGGACTGTCCAATATCTGGATCCCGCCGATTCGCAACCGCATCGACATGCTCGCCACGGGTGTCAAAAGCCCCATTGGCGTGAAAGTCAACGGAACCGACCTGGCCACCATCGACCGTATCGCCAGTCAGATAGAACAGGTCGCCAAAGGCGTACCGGGTGTGTCCAGTGCCCTGGCCGAACGTTTGACGGGAGGCCGCTACGTCGATGTGCAGATTGACCGCGTGGCGGCCGGGCGCTATGGCCTGAACATCAATGACGTGCAGGCCCTGGTGTCGGGCGCCATTGGTGGAGAGAATGTGGCAGAGACCATCGAAGGATTGGCCAGGTTCCCGATCAATCTACGCTACCCCAGGGAATGGCGTGACACCCCTGGAAAACTGGCCCAACTTCCCATACTGACACCCATGGGGCAGCAAATCACGCTGGGCACGGTCGCCAAAGTCAGAATCACCGAAGGTCCGCCCATGCTCAAGACCGAAAATGCACGCCCCTCCAATTGGGTCTATGTGGACGTGCGCGGGCGCGATTTGGCTTCCGTGGCGAACGCGCTGCGCCAAGCGGTGAGTCAGCAAGTCAAGCTGGAACCGGGCGTCAGCGTGACTTACTCGGGGCAGTTCGAGTTCCTAGAACGAGCCAACGCCCGGCTCAAGGTGGTGGTGCCTGCAACTCTGCTCATCATCTTCGTGTTGCTGTACTTGACCTTCAACCGGCTGGATGAAGCGGCGCTGATCATGGCCACGCTGCCATTTGCTTTGACTGGTGGCGTGTGGTTTTTGTACCTGATGGGATACCACCTGTCGGTGGCTACCGGTGTGGGGTTTATTGCACTGGCGGGGGTGGCGGCTGAGTTTGGGGTGGTGATGCTGCTTTACCTCAAGCAAGCCTTGGCTGAACGGATCCAACGAGGCGAAGCACCTGGAGTGGCCATGGTTCTGGATGCCATCCGCGAAGGTGCCGTGCTGCGGGTTCGCCCCAAGGCGATGACGGTAGCGGTGATTCTGGCGGGCCTGATTCCCATTGTCTGGGGAAGTGGCACCGGCTCAGAAGTGATGAGCCGAATTGCAGCGCCCATGTTGGGAGGGATGATTACGGCGCCTTTGCTGTCGCTCTTCATCATCCCGGCCGCGTACCGCTTGATGCGGGTTCACAAAACGGCGTAAAGCGGGCAGGCTACCGAAACGTTTTGCAAGCCGTAAGAAAATTGGAGAGCGCTTTTTTTCGCAGTTCATGAATTAGTCCCAAGCGCACTGTTGACGAAACTACACTGAAATCCAAGGCATCCCGCGTTCCCTTGTTGATTGGAAAAGTGCATCTCTAATTTCAGAGACTACCGTTACCGAGGTAGGAAAACCCTAAATACTGTATCTTTGTCTGAGGACGTTACCGTAATTGTCCCGCCGTGCGCTGCGACGATTGATTTGGTAATCGCTAGCCCCAAGCCCGTGCCTTCGCTGCTGATTTGGCGCGAGGGGTCGACCCGGAAAAATCGCTCAAACACCCGTTCCAGGTGCTCTGGGGCAATGGCATCACCCGTGTTGAGCACGCAAATTTCAATGGATTTCACACCCGCTTGTATGGACACCTCCACCGCCGTGTGGGGTGTGGCATGGCGTATGGCGTTGCTCAGCAAATTGCCCAGCGCCCTGCGCAGCATGAGCCGGTCTGCGCCCAGGGTGCCGTCTCCTTCCAGCGTAAACTTCACCCCCTTCTCGTCTGCCACGGCATCGTAGTAATCAAACAAGGCCCGCACTTCGCTGGCCAGTTGCAGGGTTTGCAAGTTAGGAATAAACAGGCCGTTGTCTGCCTTGGCCAGCAAGAGCATGTCGGCAATCATGCGGCCCAGGTGGTCGAATTCTTCCGCATTGGACTCCAGAATGCGCTGGTACTCGGCCGTGCTGCGCTCGCGGGACAGGGCTACTTGGGTCTCCGTCATCAGGTTGCTCACGGGCGTGCGCAGTTCGTGGGCAATGTCCGACGAAAACGCGGTAAGCCGCCCAAACGCGGCCTCCAAACGGCTTAGCATGTCGTTGAGCGATTGGGCCAGCTGACTCAGCTCAACGGGCATGGCCTGCACGGGCAGACGGTAGCTCAGGTGCTGGGCGGTAACGGCATTGGTTTGCTCCCGCATGTTGCGCAGCGGCGCCAGGCCATGGCGCGCTGCGGCCCAGCCCAGCACGCCCGCCAGCGCTGCCGCAGCAGCAATAAATGCCCATAGGGTGCGTTGAAACGACTGCATGAACTCCTGGTGGTG
>JAGOUM010000045.1 GCA_018061265.1 Rhodoferax sp.
TGATTAGTAAGGTTATTGGCCTCTAGCCCATATTGATAATGTGGTCATAGCTATAAAGTTAATACCGCTTGCCGTTGACAAACAGCAACAGTCGCATCAGCAGCAGCGCGGCGTGGTCAAGCAGCTTCTGCCGCCATGGACGCAGCGTGTGCTGGCGCAGGTCAAGTGCCTGGGCACCATGTTGTATGGCCTGTTCAAGCTCGTGGCGCAACTCGGCGGCAAATCCGCTGTCCTCAACCACCACATTGGCTTCGCGCGCCAGCAACAGGCTCAACGGGTCCATATTGGATGAGCCCACAGTGGCCCAGTGCCCGTCAACCACCGCCACCTTGGCGTGAAGGAAGCTGGCGGTGTATTCGTAAATCTCGACACCCGCTGCCAAAAGGCCACCATACAGTGCATGGGCGGCATGGTATTGCATGAAGTACTCGTAGCGGCCCTGCAGCAACAGCCGTACCCGTACACCGCGCTGCGCGGCGTGGATCAGGGCTCTGCGAATCTTGCGCCCCGGCAGAAAGTAGGCATTGGCAACGATGATTTCCTGACGCGCGGTGCCCAGTGCGAGCCGGTACGCACGCTCGATGCGGCTGCGATTGAGCAGGTTGTCGCGCAGAACCAGTGCGGCACGCGCACCACCGGTTGGGCCACTGTGCGGGTCTGCCCCAGGCACCACTCGGGTTGCCTTTTGCAGTGATTGCCAGGCTTGCAACCAGTGAACCTGGCGGGCGTTTTCAACCGCCTGAAGCCGCCACCAGAACTGGGTCATTGCGGCATGGGCTTCACGTACCAGCGAGCCGCTGACCCGAACCGCAAAATCAAAGCGCGGCGCTGTCAGTGGCCCGTGGTTGAGATCAAACCAGTCATCCTGCAGATTGATGCCGCCGCAAAACACCAGCCGTCCGTCCACGACACACAATTTGCGATGCAGACGCCGCCAGCGGCTTGGCATCAGCAAGCCCAGGCGACCTAGCGGCGCGTAGATGTGCCACTTCACCCCGGCAGCATCAAAACGCGCCCGCCATGGCGCGGGCAGGGCGTGGGTTCCGACACCGTCCACCACCACACTCACATGGACCCCGCGTTGCGCGGCGTTGACCAGCGCATTGCCAACCGCCTCAGTGCCATGTTCCAGATGGAAGATATAGGTTTCCAGTCGTACCTCATGCACGGCTGAATCGACCGCACTGATCAGTGCGGCAAAAAACTCTGCGGCCCCGCGCAACAACAACAACTCGTGGTCGTTTTGCATGGTGGTCACCCGCTGGGCTGCGGCACAAGCTGGAATTCGGCAATTAGCGGCAGGTGATCGGACATGCGCCACCAGGCCCGGCCCCGAGGTACCGAGACACTGACCGCTTGCAGGCCGCGTGCAAAAACATGATCAAGTTGCGCCAGAGGCAGGCGCGATGGAAAGGTGGGTACGGACTTTCCGCACCAGGCGGTCAGGCCGATTTCGGCAAATCTGTTGGGCACCAGCGTACTCCAGTCGTTGAAGTCGCCGGCGACCAACACCGGGGCAGCGGGGGGGATTTCACGTTGTACAAAACGGATGAGCTGGGACAGTTGCCGGATACGGCTGGCGCGGATCAGGCCAAGGTGGACCACGACGACATGGACCGGCAGCCCGTGGATCAGCAGTTCGACATGCAACAGGCCACGCTGTTCCAGCCGGTGGTCCGACATGTCTTCATGCTGGCTGGCCAGAATGGGCCAGCGCGAAAGCAGGGCATTGCCGTGTTCACCATGGCGGGTCACCGCGTTGGTTCGGTACACCGATTCAAAACCCGGGGGTGTCAGAACCTCGGCTTGCCCGGTGTCGGGCCAATGTTCAAAGTACCGCGCTTCACGCCGGTTGTGCTGGCGGACCTCCTGCAGGCAGACCACGTCGGCTTCGAGTGTGGTGATGGCCTGGGCGAGGTTGTGAATCTCCAGCCGCCGTGTTGGCCCAAGGCCCTGCACCCCCTTGTGAATGTTGTAGGTGGCAATTCGGATCAGGCTCATGGCATGGTGCACTGTGAGGAAATACGCGGCAGCATCAAGCAGGCTTCAGCGTTGGACGCAGAATAGCAGCGATCAGCGGCTTGCAGCCAGGGCAGCCAGCAGTAGTCCGTATGCTCCCGCGGGCTTAACGACACGGCAATGTCACGCGGCACCTGCAGGCCAAAAATATGCTCAGTATTAAGTAGCGTCCCAGGCGCGTATCGCCAGCGCCAGTCGGGATAAATTTCATAGATGTTCTGCAAGTGCCAATCCTGCAGCTGAGCTGCCAGAACTGAGCCAGGCGCGCAGTCAATGCCGGTTTCTTCCAGAACTTCGCGCCGCGCCGTCTCTGCAAAAGACTCATGCGGACTGTCCTTGCTGCCGGTCACCGACTGCCAGAACTCCGCTGAATCGGCACGCCGGATCAGCAACACCTCCAGCGCCGGGGTGTGAATGACCACCAGTACCGATTCAGGTACCTTGAATCGGGCTTGTGACTCAACCACGCTTTTTATGCGGCAAACACAAGGGCGCCCGAAGCGCCCATGTGCTGATGCCTGTCAAGCACAACCGGTGTCGATTCACGACGCCGGTTTGGCTGCATCTGCATTGCGTAGCCGGATGTGCAACTCGCGCAACTGCTTTTCATCCACCGGGCTGGGGGCCTGTGTCAACAGGCACTGCGCACGCTGGGTTTTCGGGAACGCGATCACGTCCCGAATCGACTCGGCACCGGTCATCATGGTGACAATCCGGTCCAGACCAAAAGCCAGGCCACCATGCGGTGGCGCACCATACTGCAGCGCGTCAAGCAGGAAGCCAAATTTGAGCTGCGCCTCTTCGGGGGTGATCTTGAGTGCATCAAACACCTTTTGTTGCACATCGGCCCGATGGATACGCACCGAGCCGCCGCCCATCTCCCAGCCGTTGAGCACCATGTCGTAGCCCTTGGAGATGCATTTGCCCGGGTCGGTGACCATCAGGTCTTCATGACCATCCTTGGGCGCGGTGAACGGGTGGTGCACGGCCATCCACCGGTCAGAATCATCGTCGTACTCGAACATCGGGAAATCCACCACCCACAGTGGCGCCCAGCGGTCGTCAAACAGGCCGTTCTTCTTGCCAAACTCGCTGTGGCCAATCTTGATGCGCAGCGCCCCAATGGCGTCGTTGACGATTTTTTCCTTGTCGGCGCCAAAAAACAGCAGGTCGCCGTCTTGTGCGCCGCTGCGCTGCAGCACCTCGGCAATGGCGCGGTCGTGCAGGTTCTTGACGATCGGGCTTTGCAAACCGTCGCGACCTTTGGCCAGGTCATTGACCTTGATCCAGGCCAGGCCCTTGGCGCCGTAAATCTTGACAAACTCGCCGTAACTGTCGATCTCGCCACGCGACAGGCCCGCCCCTTCGCGCGCACCACCGGGCACACGCAAGGCGACCACGCGGCCGCCCTTCATGTTGGCAGCACCCGAGAACACCTTGAAGTCCACGTCGCCCATCACGTCGGTGAGTTCGGTGAACTCGAGCTTGACGCGCAGGTCGGGCTTGTCCGAGCCAAAGCGCAACGCGGCCTCCTGGTAACTCATGACCGGGAACTCGCCTAGGTCAACACCGATGGTGTTCTTGAATACGGTGGTGATCATGCCCTGGAACAACTCGCGGATGTCCTCTTCGGTCAGAAAGGAGGTTTCGATATCGATCTGGGTGAATTCGGGCTGGCGGTCGGCGCGCAGGTCTTCGTCGCGGAAACACTTGGTAATCTGGTAGTAACGATCGAAGCCGGCCACCATCAATAGTTGTTTGAACAGCTGGGGTGACTGGGGCAGGGCGAAAAACATGCCGTCGTGCACGCGGCTGGGCACCAGGTAGTCACGCGCGCCCTCGGGCGTGCTCTTGGTCAGCATGGGTGTTTCAATGTCAACAAAACCATTGGCATCGAGGAACTTGCGAACCTCCATGGCCACGCGGTAACGCAACATCAGATTGTTCTGCATATAAGGGCGGCGCAGGTCGAGCACACGATGTGTCAGGCGCGTGGTCTCGCTGAGGTTTTCTTCGTCCAGCTGGAACGGCGGTGTGACCGAGGGGTTGAGCACCTTAAGCTCGTGGCACAGCACCTCAATCTGACCACTCTTGAGTTTGTCGTTGGTGGTTCCGGTCGGCCGTGCACGCACCAAGCCTTTGACCTGAATACAGAACTCATTGCGCAGGTCTTCAGCGATGGCGAACATTTCGGGACGATCCGGGTCACACACCACCTGCACATACCCTTCACGGTCGCGCACGTCGACAAAAATCACCCCGCCATGATCACGCCGGCGGTTAACCCAGCCACAGAGGGAAACAGTTTGGCCCATCAGGGCTTCGGTCACCAGACCGCAATAGTGAGAACGCATGGCCATAAACAGCTTTCATGGGTCACCCATGTGGGCGACGGGTTGACAAAAAATCTAATCGGGTTGATTGGCTGGTACACCGGTCGGTGCGACCGAACCCATTGAAATGACGTAGGTCAATGCTTCATCCACACTCATTTTGAGTTCAATCACGTCGGCACGCGGCAACATCAGGAAAAAACCGCTGGTGGGGTTGGGTGTGGTGGGTACGTAAACACTGACAAAGTCCTTGCCCAGGTGACTGCCCACCTCGCCCGCAGGTGTGCCGGTCTGGAAAGCAATGGTCCAGGCGCCAGGGCGCGGGTACTGCACCAGCAAGGCGGTACGAAACGCATTGCCATTGCTGGAAAACAGCGTGTCCGAGACCTTTTTGACGCTGTTGTAGATCGACTTGAAAACCGGAATTTTCGCCAGCAGGTTGTGCCAATGGTTGAGCCACCAGCGACCTGCCACGTTGGAGACCAGAGCGCCAGTGAGCAGCAAACCGGCAAACACCAGCAACACGCCAAGGCCGGGGATATGTTTGACATGCTCCCATGACGCGGCGATGGACTCAGGCGATACCGCCTGGATCATCGACACCAATCCCATGAAGATGCCATCCAGCAGGTCCATGACCCACAACAACACCCAAACGGTGATGGCCAATGGCAACCAGACCAGCAGACCGGTGAGCAGATACTTCTTGACGGGCACGGCAGCGTCCTAGCGAGAATCAGGCATGACAGGCGCAACCACTGGCACAGCCGGCAGCCGGGGTGCTGGTTTCGGTCTTGACCGCCGGTGTTTCAGTTGTTGCCGGTGCGCTGGGTCCGTCACCACTGGCTGGTGTTGCCGGCGCAGAGCTGGCACCACCCTTGAAGTCAGTGGCGTACCAGCCAGAGCCTTTGAGCTGAAAACCAGCCGCCGTGAGCTGTTTGGTGAAACTGCCTTGCCCACATGACGGGCACTCGGTCAAAACGGCATCCGAGATCTTTTGCAACACGTCCTTGGCAAACCCGCAGGATCCGCATTTGTAGGCATAAATTGGCATGATGATGAAGGGGAGTGAGTGGGCTGCAAAGCCTTAAATTATAAAGTGGCCCAATGTGGCGGGCTGCCCGGCGCGGGCGACGCTCAGAACAGCCGCACCCGCACAAAAATCTGCATGGCCAGCAGTCCCAGCACAAAACCGATGCCGCCGTAAAGAATGGCGGACAACAGACGGTTGGTCTTTTTTTGTTCGGCGAGCAAGGCCAAGGTCTCTTTGCTTGGGCCGCGTGAACTGTTCTGCAGAAAATCAAAAACCAGCCGGGGTAACTCCGGCAACAGCTTGGCGTAACGTGGGCTCTCGTTGCGCAGCTCGTCCAGCAGCTTTTTGGGTCCGATCTGGTTGAGCATCCACTTCTCCAGGAACGGCTTGGCGGTGTGCCACAGGTCGAGATCGGGGTCGAGCTGTCGGCCCAGTCCTTCAATGTTGAGCAGCGTCTTTTGCAGCAGCACCAGTTGGGGTTGAATTTCGACCTGGAAGCGGCGCGAAGTCTGGAACAGCCGCATCAGCACCATACCCAGCGACAATTCTTTCAGCGGGCGATCAAAATAGGGCTCACACACCGAGCGCACGGCTGCCTCGAGTTCGTCCACCCGGGTGGTGGCCGGCACCCAGCCCGACTCGATGTGTAACTCGGCGACCCGTTTGTAATCACGGCGGAAAAAAGCGGTGAAGTTTTGCGCCAGGTATTCCTTGTCGATTTCGGTCAGGGTGCCGACGATGCCGAAGTCCAGCGAAATATAGCGGCCAAAAGTGGCAGGCTCAATACTGACCTGAATATTGCCCGGGTGCATATCGGCGTGGAAAAAGCCATCGCGAAACACCTGAGTGAAAAAGATGGTGACCCCATCGCGGGCCAGTTTGGGGATATCAACGCCAGCCGCGCGCAAACGATCCACCTGGCTGATGGGCACCCCTTTCATGCGTTCCATCACCATCACATTGGGCATGCAGTAGTCCCAGAACATCTCCGGAATCAGCACCATGTCCAGATCTGCCATGTTGCGTCGCAGCTGGGCAGCACTGGAGGCTTCACGTACCAGATCCAGCTCGTCGTGAAGGTATTTGTCAAATTCTGCCACCACCTCGCGGGGCTTGAGGCGCTTGCCGTCG
This sequence comes from Rhodoferax sp., assembly GCA_018061265.1. Lineage (GTDB taxonomy): Bacteria > Pseudomonadota > Gammaproteobacteria > Burkholderiales > Burkholderiaceae_C > Rhodoferax. Next base: position 6,517 of record JAGOUM010000045.1, read on the forward strand.
TCCGAGAGGCTTTCCACCCAGCCGGCCATCATGCGCAACAGGTCAAGATCCTTGTCAATGACATCCAGCATGCCTGGTCGCAGCACTTTGACCGCCACTTCACGGTGACGGCCACTGCGCTCCTTGAGCACGGCAAAGTGCACCTGCGCAATCGACGCACTGGCCACAGGTTCACGCTCGAAGAAGACAAAAATATCGTCCACCTTCTTTTTGAAGGCGGTTTCGATGATGCCGATGGCCATCTCGCTGGGAAACGGGGGCACACGGTCCTGCAACAGCGCCAGTTCGTCCGCAATATCGACCGGCAGCAGGTCGCGGCGGGTTGACAACACCTGTCCAAACTTGACAAAAATCGGCCCCAGGCTTTCAAGTGTCTGTCGGATGCGCTGACCGCGCGGCGCATCCAGCTTGCGTCCTACGGTGATGATGCGTGCCAGGCGCAGCAGCCAGGGTTTCTTGAAGCTGGTCAGGACGAGCTCATCGAGCCCATAACGCAGCATCACCCAGACGATGAACGCGCCGCGAAAAATACGGGTCATTGGGGAGCGATCAGCTGGACTTGCCAGGGACCAAGCTGGCCGCCTTGGCGGCAAACTGGCGCAAACCCGCCACCAGACCCGTGGCCATCTGGCTCAATGTATGGGCTGGCACATCACCGATCACCCGGGCAAGATCCTCTTCGAGGTCCCAGCGCACATGCTCGGTGAGCCAGTTGACTTCAGCGGCCAGTTGCACATCACCTTCAATACGTACAGCCGGTTTGTCACCACGCAAGGTGGTCTGCAACAGCACCAGCGGTGATTCGTCCGTCACGGTCAACACCAGATCGGCACTGGCGTCCGGGGTGGCGAGGTCGAGCAGCCCTGCGGGTGTCGCCACCAGCCTGAAGCTGATCGAGCGCCACTGCAACAACATCACCTGGCCTTTTTGCCGGGCCAGCCGTGCCGTGGCTTCCTCCTCCTGCATCAGCACATGGTTGAGCAGCAGGACGATGCGGCGTTGTACTTCGTCAACGGCCCAGGACGGGGGCTGCAACTTGGGCAGCGGGAGTTTCTGGAGTGCGTCTTCCAGCAAAGAAAAAGGGGACTGTGTTGCCATAGTCCCCGATTATTCACCGATTTTGTGAAACAGAACTTACTGCAGTGCCTGAACCCCTGCAACCAGCCAGCCACTGCGGCCATTTTTTGATTTGACCATGTTCCAGACTTCGCGGAAGGGGCTCGGACCGGCCGAAGGTTCCTCACGGATCATGCCGGAAAATTCCACACTGGCCATGTAGTCGTCGCCCAAGTCTTCAATGCCCAGCAGGTGGGCCTCAATCATCACCACGTCGGTCAGGTTGACCGGGCCACCGGTGTGCGCTTCACGCTCGGCCAGCTGAGCCTGGATCTCCTTGAGCATGGTGTCTGTCATCATCACCCGCAATGCCGGAATGTCAGCCTTGTCCCAGGCTGCCTGTAGCGAGACAAAATTGGCTTTGGCCGACTTCAGAAACCCGTCCGCGTCGAACCCGGCAGGCACACCCCATGACTGAGACCCGCTCAAACCCGCACCGATCATCGAACCCGCGCCAGCACCACCAGACATGTTGGCGCTGTCGAAAGCGGTGTTGCTGCGCTCCCAAGGGCGTGCCGAGGCGTCATTGCCCACATTCTCCGGACGGTAACTTGAAGGTGCAGTGGCCTGGCCCGGGCCACCAGCGCCTTGGAAGGCAAACGGTGAACTGTTTCGCGTTGCCGGCTGCGGTTTGCGTGAACGCATGAACCAGCCCACCGCCATCATGATGACCAGAGCCAGCAGGGCAAACATCATGAATTGCGCCATTTCTTCACCAAATCCCAGTGAACTTGCCAGCCAGGCCAGCCCAAGGCCAGCAGCCAGACCACCCAGCATGGCGCCCCACGGGCGTTTGGGCGCTGCGGCTGCCGCTGCAGCCGGGTTTTTTGCGGCGGCGGTGTTACCTGCCTGGGCTGGTGCAGCCGGTGGGGGTGTTGCCTGACGCTGAGTCACATTGCTGGACTGCTGGCCGATGGACCTGCCGCCACCAAATCGTTTGGCAGCTTCTGCTTGCCCGGCTAACAGGGCCAGGCTCATCGTCACCATCCACAACCAGCGTTTCATATTGACTCCAAAAAAATAGTACTTAAATCCGAACTGTTCGTTGATTCAAATCAGCATTTGATACCAACGTGCAAGGCTACCAGACCTGCACTCAGGTTGTGGTAATCCACATGGCCAAAGCCATTAGCTTTCATCAGGGTTTTGAGCGCTTCCTGCCCCGGGTGCATCCGTATCGATTCAGCGAGATACTGATAACTGGCGGAATCTTTGGCGACCAGTTCACCCAGCTTGGGCAGAACCTTGAAGGAGTACCAGTCATAGGCTTTTTCAAGCGGTTGGGCCACCTTGGAAAACTCCAGCACCAGCAGCCTGCCACCGGGTTTTAACACCCGGTTCATCTCGGCAAGTGCCACATCCTTGTGGGTCATGTTGCGCAGGCCAAAAGCGACACTGACCAGATCAAATTGCTGGTCCGGAAATGGTAGTTTCTCGGCGTCGCACACTGCGGTGGGTAATACCACCCCGGCATTGACCAGACGGTCGCGCCCGGTGCGCAGCATGGCCTCGTTGATATCGGTATGGACAACCCGACCACTGGCACCTACTTTTTTGGCAAAAGCCAGGGCCAGGTCACCGGTGCCGCCCGCAATGTCAAGCACCTGATCACCTTCATGCAGATTGGCCACGGTGACGGTGTAAGCCTTCCAGAGTCGATGCAAACCCATCGACATCAGGTCGTTCATCAGGTCGTATTTCGGTGCAACCGAGTCAAACACACCCTTGACAAAACTGGCCTTTTCCTTTTCATCCACGTTGCGATAACCAAAATGAGTGCTGCTCATGGCCAAATCCCTGTTCTCTGGTTAATGGGTGGCGCAACTGCTGGTGGCCTTGTCGGCCATGGGCGCGTCGCGATCAACGTTGGCCGCCTTGAGGCTGGCTTCGTAATCCGCCCACAGCTGTCCTTGCTGCGAACCCAGAAAGTACAGGTAATCCCAAGTGAAGATACCGGTGTTATGGCCGTCAGAAAAGGTCGGCTGCACGGCGTAGTTGCCCACCGGCTCCAATGCAGTGATCTCGACATGGCGCTTGCCGGTCTGCAGGGTTTCCTGACCCGGGCCGTGTCCTTGTACTTCGGCAGAGGGTGAACAGACGCGCATCAGTTCAAAGGGAATTCGAAACGAGGCACCATCCGAAAAGCTGATCTCCAGCATATGGGACTGGCTGTGCACGATGATGTCCTGTGGTGTTGCGGTGGTAATTGTCATGGGGAGTCTCCTGAATCAAATGGTGTCGATGGGTGGGAGTGGTGTGGTCAAACCAGGACGCGTTCGATGCCGCCGTCGTTGGCGAGTTTGACGTAATCGGGCATCCATTGCGTGCCCAGGATCTGATTGGCCATTTCAACCACAATGTAATCGGCCTGCAGCAGCCCATTTTGCAAGTCGTCACCGTAACGGCTCAGACCCTGCAGACAGGCCGGACAGGAAGTGAGAATTTTCACGTTGTCCCGGGCTCCGAGCGCGCCGCTGGCCCGAAGCTCGGCTTCACCCTTGAGGATTTCCTCTTCCTTGCGAAACCGTACCTGGGTGGAGATGTCCGGCCGGTTAAGCGCCAGGGTGCCGGACTCGCCACAACAGCGCTCCGACTGAATGACCTGTTCGCCCAGCAATGCTTTGACCGTCTTGATGGGTTCCTGCAACTTCATCGGGCTGTGGCAGGGGTCATGGAACAGGAACGCACCGGCGTTGGCCAGCGTGATGCCCTTCTCGAGCAGGTATTCGTGGATGTCGATGATGCGGCAGTCAGGGAAGATGTCTTCAAACTTGTAACCCTGCAACTGGTCATAACAGGTGCCGCAGCTCACCACCACGGTTTTGATGTCGAGGTAGTTCAAGGTGTTGGCAACGCGGTGGAACAACACCCGGTTGTCGGTGATGATTTTTTCGGCCTTGTCAAAGTCACCACCACCGCGCTGCGGGTAGCCACAGCACAGGTAGCCCGGTGGCAGCACCGTCTGTACCCCGGCGTGCCACAACATGGCCTGTGTGGCGAGTCCGACCTGGCTGAACAACCGTTCGGACCCGCAGCCTGGGAAATAAAACACCGCCTCGGTTTCGCTGGTGGTGGTTTTCGGGTTGCGAATAATCGGTACGTAGTCCTTGTCTTCGATGTCGAGCAGGGCACGCGCGGTTTTTTTCGGCAAACCACCGGGTAGTTTCTTGTTGATGAAATGGATGATCTGCTCTTTGATGGGTGCCGGGCCCAGTGTCGCGGGTGGCGACTTGGTCTGTCGGCGCGCCACCACCTTGAGCAATTCGGCCGTGAGCCGCTGCGCCTTGATGGCCACATTGACCATGATCGAACGAGCGGCCTTGATGGTCTCCGGATTGGTGGCGTTGAGCATGAACATGGCGGCAGCCCCAGCCGGCCGGAAACTTTTCTTGCCCATTTTGCGCAGCAGGTTGCGCATGTTCATCGACACATCACCAAAGTCGATTTTCACCGGGCAGGGCGACAGGCACTTGTGGCAAACCGTGCAGTGGTCGGCCACGTCTTCGAACTCCTGCCAGTGTTTGATGCTGACACCCCGGCGGGTTTGCTCCTCGTACAGGAAAGCCTCGACCAACAGGCTGGTGGCCAGAATCTTGTTGCGCGGGCTGTACAGAAGGTTGGCGCGTGGCACATGGGTGGCGCAGACCGGCTTGCACTTGCCGCAACGCAGGCAGTCCTTGATGCTGTCGGCAATGGCACCAATGTCGCTTTGCTGCATGATCAGCGACTCGTGCCCCATCAAGCCAAAGCTGGGTGTATACGCATTGGTCAAGTCGGAATTTAATAATGAATTGGCCTCTAGCGCTTTACCAGTAAAGGTTTTGTGCTCTTTACGTCGTAACAATTTGCCTTTGTTGAAACGACCCTCCGGGTCAATTCTGGCCTTGTAGTCGGTAAACGGGGCCAGTTCTGCATCGCTGAGGAATTCGAGCTTGGTGATGCCAATGCCGTGTTCACCGGAGATCACACCGTCCAGACTGCGCGCCAGCACCATGATGCGTTTGACCGCACCGTGGGCGGCCTGCAGCATTTCGTAGTCGTCGCTGTTGACGGGGATGTTGGTGTGCACATTGCCGTCACCCGCGTGCATGTGAAGCGCCACCCAGACCCGGCCTTTGAGCACGCGCTGATGAATGGCGCTGCACTCTTTGAGAATCGGCTCAAACGCCACACCGCTGAAAATATGCTGCAAGGGCTGACGAATCTGCGATTTCCAGCTTGCCCGCAGGGAATGCTCCTGCAACTGTGCAAACAGGGGCTCCACGTCGCGCAGCCAGCCAGCCCACAGCGCACGCACCTCGCTGATCAGCGCTTGCGCTTGCGCAACTCGGTCTTCGAGTAACTCTGTGGCCGATATCTCGCTGGCATCGTCCTGGCGCCCGAGCGGCAGTTGGCCCTGGCTGAAAAAATCACGCAGCGCGTCACACAGTGCCAGCTTGTTTTGCAGACTCAGCTCGATATTGATGCGTTCAATGCCATCGGTGTATTCGGCCATACGTGGCAGCGGGATCACCACGTCTTCATTGATCTTGAAGGCGTTGGTGTGGCGGCTGATGGCGGCGGTGCGTTTGCGGTCCAGCCAGAACTTTTTGCGCGCCTCTGCACTGATCGCCACAAAACCTTCACCGCTACGTGAGTTGGCGATACGCACCACCTCTGAAGTGGCCGACGCCACCGCATCGGCATCGTCGCCGGCAATGTCGCCAAACAGCACCATCTTGGGAACTGTGCTGCTCGAGCCCGCAGCCTGTGCGCCTTTTTTGGACTTGGTGGCGTATCCCACCGCTTTTAAATATCGGTCATCGAGATGCTCCAGTCCGGCCAGCAGCACGCCACTGCGCTTTTGCTCAGCGAACATGAAGTCCTTGATCTCGACGATGCTGGGCACCGCATCTTTGGCATTGCCAAAAAACTCCAGGCACACGGTGCGCGTGTGTTTGGGCATACGGTGCACCACCCAGCGTGCACTGGTGATCAGGCCATCACAGCCTTCTTTCTGGACGCCGGGCAGGCCGCTCAGAAACTTGTCAGTCACGTCCTTGCCCAGGCCCTCCTTGCGGAAGGTCTTGCCGGGTATGTCCAGTCGCTCGGCGCGGATCGGGGTCTTGCCGTCGGACTTGAAGTACTGCAACTCAAAACTGGCCACTTCCACATCATGGATCTTGCCCAGGTTGTGGTTGATGCGGGTCACCTCCAGCCACTCGGCCTGCGGAGTCACCATGCGCCAGCTGGCCAGGTTGTCGAGCGCAGTGCCCCACAAGACGGCCTTTTTTCCACCGGCGTTCATGGCAATGTTGCCGCCGATACATGAGGCCTCGGATGAGGTGGGGTCCACCGCAAACACATAGCCGGCGCGCTCGGCGGCATGGGCGACACGGTTGGTCACCACACCGGCTTCCGACCAGACGGTGGCCACCAGTCGGTCCAAACCCGGCAATTGCCGCATTTCGACCTCACTCATGGCCACCAGCTTCTCGGTGTTGATCACCGCGCTTTTCCAGGTCAGTGGAATGGCACCGCCGGTGTAGCCGGTGCCGCCCCCCCGTGGAATGATGGTCAGACCCAGCTCGATACAGCCTTTGACCAGCCCGGCCATCTCGGTCTCGGTATCCGGGGTCAACACAACAAACGGGTATTCCACGCGCCAGTCGGTTGCGTCGGTCACATGGCTGACACGGCTCAAGCCGTCAAACTTGATGTTGTCCCTGGCGGTCAACTTTGACAACAGGCGTTGAGCCTCGCGGCGCAGAGCCGATGTTTCAATAAAACTGGCATCAAAACGCTGAATTGCCGCTGTTGCAGCGTCCAGCAATTGACCCACCAAGGCGTCGCGTTCGGGGTCGGCTTGGGGGTTGCGACGTTTTTCGATCTCGCCCAGGCGATGGTGCAAGGCATCGACCACTAACTTGCGGCGCTTCGGGTTGTCGAGCAAGTCATCCTGCAAATAGGGATTGCGCTGAACCACCCAGATATCACCCAGCACTTCATACAACATTCGTGCCGAACGACCGGTGCGGCGCTCGTCCCGTAGCCGGTTCAGCCAGGCCCAGGCTTGTGTGCCAAGCAGGCGGATGACGATCTCGCGGTCGGAAAACGAGGTGTAGTTGTACGGAATTTCTCGGATGCGCTCATGCTCCGGCGGCACAGGGGCAGCGGCAGGCAGGAGCTGGCTGATCGGGATGGGGGCGTTCATTGGAGTGATAACAGCCAAAAACGGCGCATGAACGCCGCCAAAAATGGCATGGAGCGACTTCGCTGGCGATGTTACCGCAGCGCAGCATCGCCCTATTGGGGTGATGGAAACCCTGATGCGAAAGCAGCAAGTTTCTGCGTTTAATCAAGAACTGTGCAAATTGCCATCGTTTTGTCGCAAAAAATACATATTTGTTGACTATGCTCTGCGCACTCAACTTCGAGGAGACTTTATGAAACTGAAAATTGCTGCCGTCGCGATCGCCGCCGGCTTTACCTTGTCAGCCCATGCCGTGACTGAAGTGCAATGGTGGCACTCAATGACCGCCGTCAACGGCGAGTGGGTGAACGATTTGGCCAAGAACTTCAATGCCAGCCAGTCCGAGTACAAGATTGTCCCGACCTACAAAGGCACCTATGACGAATCAATGACGGGTGCAGTGGCTGCATTCCGTGCGGGCAATGCGCCGCACATCCTGCAGGTGTTTGAGGTGGGCACGGCCACCATGATGGCCAGCAAGGGTGCCATCGTCCCGGTGGGCAAAGTCATGAAGGATGCCGGCCAGAAGTTTGACCCCAAGGCCTACATTTCGGCGGTGGCAGGTTACTACACCGCACCCAGCGGCGAGATGCTGAGCATGCCCTTCAATAGCTCAACGACCGTGTTCTATATCAATAAGGACGCCTTCAAGGCCGCAGGTCTTGACACCAATAAAGCACCCACAAGCTGGCCCGAAGTCGCGCTGGCCGCCGCCAAGCTCAAGGCCAATGGCCACAAGTGTCCACTGACGATTGCATGGCAAGGCTGGACCCAGCTGGAGAGTTTCTCAGCCTGGCACAACGTCGAATTTGCCACCAAATCCAATGGTTTGGGTGGCATGGATGCGCGCATGAAGGTGGATTCTCCGCTGCATGTGCGACATATCGACAACTTGTCCAACATGGCCAAGCAAGGACTGTTTGTCTACAAAGGCCGTGCCAACGTGCCTGAGGCGACGTTTATTTCTGGCGAATGCGCCATGATCACCACCTCGGCCGGTTTTTATGGCAACGTGAAGAAAAACGCCAAGTTCAACTTTGGTCTGGCACCCTTGCCCTACTACCCGGATGTTCCGGGTGCACCGCAAAACACGGTGATTGGTGGCGCCAGTCTGTGGGTGATGGCTGGCAAGAAGGCGGAGGAATACAAGGGTGTGGCCGCCTTCTTTAACTACATTTCCAGTCCCGAAGTCCAGTCGGCCAGCCATAAGCGCACGGGTTACCTGCCGATCACGACTGCTGCGTATGAGCTGACCGAAAAATCGGGCTACTACAAAGAAAACCCGGGTACCGACGTGGCGGTCAACCAGATGATCCGTAAGGTCACTGACAAGTCGCGTGGCATCCGTCTGGGCAATTATGTGCAGATTCGCACCATCGAGGACGAAGAACTTGAGCAGGTCTGGGGTGGCAAGAAGACTGCCACGGAAGCCCTGCAGTCCATCGTCAAGCGCGGCAACGAACTGCTTGAGCGTTTTGAGAAGGCCAACAAGAAGTAATTTGCCGATACAAGAGTTTTGGAAAAACGCGTCTTTTTCCGATCAAAGTGGCTGCCTTGGGTGCTGATTGCACCCCAGGTGGTCATCATCGGCTTGTTCTTTTTCTGGCCAGCGGCCCAGGCCCTGCTGCAGTCGGTGCAGCAATCCGATGCGTTTGGCACCTCGGTTGAGTGGGTCGGGTTAGAGAATTTCCGCAACCTGTGGAATGACGAGACCTACCTGGCTTCGTTCTACACCACAGCTATTTTTTCGACGCTGGTTGCGGTGGTGGGCATCAGTGTCTCTTTGATGCTGGCGGTGTTTGCCGATCGCATTGTCAAGGGTGCGCTGGTGTACAAGACCCTGCTGATCTGGCCCTATGCAGTTGCGCCAGCTGTAGCCGGAGTGTTGTGGCTTTTCATGTTTGCCCCCAGTGTCGGGGTGGTGTCGTACGGTCTGCGTGCGCTGGGCTTTGACTGGAATCATCTGCTCAATGGCCGTCACGCCATGACGCTGGTGGTCATGGCGGCGGTGTGGAAACAGATCTCCTACAACTTTCTGTTTTTTCTGGCCGGTTTGCAGTCGATCCCGAAGTCCTTGATCGAGGCCGCTGCCATCGATGGCGCGCGCCCCTGGCGGCGTTTCTGGACGATCATGTTTCCGCTGCTTTCGCCCACCACGTTCTTCCTGCTGGTGATCAACATCGTCTACGCTTTTTTTGACACCTTTGCCATCATTGATGCGGCCACGCAGGGTGGGCCGGGCAAGGAAACAGCGATTCTTGTCTACAAGGTGTACTTTGATGGTTTCAAGGCCATGGACCTGGGTGGTTCGGCCGCGCAGTCAGTGGTGCTGATGGTGATTGTGGTGGCGTTGACGGTGGTGCAGTTCCGCTTTGTCGAGAAGAAAGTGAATTATTGATGGTAGAACGTCGACCATTTTTGAGCCTGCTGTCCCATGCCGTGCTGATTCTGGGTGTGATGGTGGTGGCGTTCCCGCTGTACCTGACATTTGTGGCGTCGACGCAGACCTCACAAGCCATTGTGCAGACTCCCATGCCGCTTCTGCCGGGGGGGCATTTTTTCGAAAACTATGCTGCGGCCTGGAACGGCACCGGGGGTGGCTCGGGTTCGAAGGCACCTGTCGGCCAGATGATGATGGTCAGTCTGGTCACGGCGCTGGTCATCTCCATTGGGAAAATCGCCATTTCGCTGCTTTCAGCGTTCGCCATTGTGTATTTCCGCTTTCCGCTGCGCATGTTTTTCTTCTGGGCGATTTTTATCACCCTGATGCTGCCGGTGGAGGTTCGAATCGGGCCCACCTACAAGGTCGTCTCCGACCTTGGCATGCTCAACACCTACGCCGGTTTGACGGTTCCGCTGATTGCCTCAGCCACGGCCACGTTTCTTTTCAGGCAGTTTTTTCTGACGGTGCCAGAAGAACTTGTCGAGGCGGCTCGAATTGATGGTGCCGGACCGATGCGCTTTTTCTGGGATGTGCTGGTTCCCTTGTCCAAAACCTCGATTGCGGCCTTGTTTGTCATCCAGTTCATTTATGGATGGAACCAGTACCTGTGGCCACTGTTGGTCACCACCAGCGAAGACATGTACCCGGTGGTGATTGGCATCAAACGCATGATCTCTGGCGGTGACTCTGAAATGCAGTGGAACATCGTCATGGCCACCGCCATTTTGGCGATGTTGCCACCCGCACTGGTGGTAATGCTGATGCAGAAGTGGTTCGTCAAAGGATTGGTGGACACCGAGAAATAAGCCAGTTGGCGTGTCGGGCCAGGATCTGTGATGCAGATTTGCCCCGTCACCGATTGATCCAGGAAATTTATGGCAGCCATCACACTCAAAAACGTCATCAAGCGCTACGGCACCGGCAAATCAGCCAACCAGGTGATTCACGGCGTGAACGCCGACATACATGATGGCGAGTTCGTTGTCATTGTGGGTCCGTCGGGTTGTGGCAAGTCCACGTTGCTTCGTATGGTGGCCGGCCTTGAGGAAATCACGGAAGGTGATATTTCGATTGGCCATCGTGTGGTCAATCAGCTGGAGCCATCCGAGCGCGACATTGCGATGGTGTTTCAGAACTATGCCCTGTACCCGCACATGAGCGTCTTTGACAACATGGCCTACGGCTTAAAAATTGCCAAGGTGCCGCCGGCCGAAATCAAGGCACGGGTCGACAAAGCCGCCAAGATTCTGGAGATTGGGCCATTTTTGGCCCGCAAACCGCGCGAATTGTCCGGTGGCCAGCGTCAGCGCGTGGCCATGGGTCGTGCCATCGTGCGCCAACCACAGGTGTTTCTGTTTGACGAGCCACTGTCCAATCTGGACGCCAAACTGCGCGCGCAGACCCGTCTTGAAATCCAGAAACTGCACCGTGAGCTGGGCATCACCTCGCTGTTTGTCACCCACGATCAGGTCGAGGCGATGACACTGGCACAGCGCATGATGGTGATGAACGCTGGCGTGATGGAGCAGTTGGGCACACCCGAGGAGGTTTACAACCGGCCCGCCAGCACCTTCGTCGCCGGTTTTATGGGTTCACCGCCGATGAACCTGTTGAAAAACGCGCCCGATTCACCGCCCGGCACTGTTGTGGGTGTGCGTCCGGAACATCTTGACATCACCAGCTCCGGCTGGTCGGTGGTGGTTGAGGCGGTGGAAATGCTGGGCGCGGAACGCCTGACCTACGGTCGCTGGATGCATGGCAGCGCCGACGAGCTGGTCATTATCCGCACCGAGGAGGGTCTGAGTGCACCGGCCCACATCGGCAGCACGCTGTGTGTCACGCCGCGTCCCGGGAAAATCCACCATTTCGACGCCAGCACGGGCAAGCGCAAGGCAGTTCAGCCATGAGCGGCCTTCGTCCGGGTGACCGGCCCTGGCCCTATCCACGTTGGGTGGCGCATCGCGGCGCTGGCAAGCTGGCACCTGAAAACACCCTGGCCGCTTTTCGGGCAGGTGCGGCGCACGGTTATCGCATGTTTGAATGTGATGTCAAGCTCAGCGCAGATGGTGTGCCTTTCCTGCTGCACGACGATACCCTGACCCGTACCACCAACGCGACACAGGAACTCGGCGCAGGGCTGAGTACCACAGCGGGTGAGCACCCCTGGAGCACCCTGTCGCTGCTGGACGCCGGCAGTTGGCATTCACGGGCCTTTGCGGGGGAGCCTATTCCCACCTTTGAGGCGGTGGCCCGGTACTGCCGCCACAACGCCCTGGACCTCAATATCGAAATCAAACCCAGCCCCGGCACCGACTACATCACCGGGCAAGTGGTGGCTCGCCATGCGGCGCGCCTGTGGCATGGTGCTGCGGTGCCACCCCTCATGACATCGTTTTCTGTGGCCGCGCTCGAGGGTGCACAACAGTCGCAGTCAGAGCTGCCACGCGGGCTGTTGCTGGAAACCCTCTGGGAGGGCTGGCTTGAAACTGCTTTGCGCCTGGCTTGTGTGGCGGTGGTGTGTGACCAAGTGTTGTGGGACGACCGCAGCGTGGCAAGTGTCCACGGCGCGGGTTTACGCGCCCTCAGTTACACCGTGAATGAGGACCTCGATGCACAAAGGCTGTGGGCCTTGGGCACCGATGGCATCATCACCGATCGGGTAGACCGGTTTCCCCCAGGTGCCTGAGCGTCCGACTTACGCCGTTTGGCGCTGCAGCCAGCCCTGCGCGCCTGCGCCGGCGACAACCAGCGCAGCATAAGTCAACATCTTGCCGTCCCTGCCAAAAAACAGCAGGCCGAGCAACAACACACTTGTACAAACAGCAAAAAGAATAGCTGTCTGTTGAATCAGAGAAAGGGCTGAGGTCTTTTTCTTCATAATGATTCGTGACACAACAGCCAGTCCGAAGGCGAGCCAAAGTGCCGGCGCCAGAAAGTTGGCGATGTGGTTGAGCAGGGTCAAGGCACCCATCAGCAAGTGCCCTGGACAAAGTCAAAATGATCTGGATCAAACGCCATGGTCATGATTTTATAATTCCGTCATGGCAGTCTGGGCATTAGGCATCAATCACACCACCGCACCGCTCGATCTGCGAGGCCGGTTTGCGTTTGCCATCGAACAGATCGAACCGACCCTCAAGGCCTTGCGCAGTGCCTTGCACCGTCAGCCCGAGGCGGCGCTGATCTCGACCTGCAACCGGACTGAAATCTATTGCGCCTGCGAACAGCCGCAAGTGCAGCCCACGCTGGACTGGCTGGCCCAAAGCGGGGGCGTTTCAGCGGATCTGCTGCGTGCCCATTCCTACACCCTGCAGGACGGACACGCGGCACGCCACGCGTTCCGGGTGGCCAGCGGTCTGGACTCCATGGTGCTGGGTGAACCCCAGATTCTGGGCCAGATCAAAGACGCGGTGCGTGCCGCAGAGGCCGCAGGCAGCCTGGGCAGCACGCTGAGCCAGATGTTCCAGCGCTCCTTTGCGGTGGCCAAAGAAGTCCGCACTTCCACCGAGATTGGCGCACACTCAATCAGCATGGCGGCCGCCGCCGTGCGGCTGGCGGGGCAGTTGTTTGAAGACCTGGGTCAGGTCAAAGTGCTGTTTGTCGGGGCAGGCGAAATGATTGACCTGTGCGCCACGCACTTTGCCGCCAAAAACCCGAAAAGCATGGCGATTGCCAACCGGACCCTGTCGCGCGGTGAAGAACTGGCCTGCAAGTTTGGTGCCGAGGTGATGCGCTTGGGTGAATTGCCCGAGCGCCTGCACGAGTTTGATGCGGTGGTGAGCTGCACCGCCAGCACCTTGCCCATCATTGGTTTGGGTGCGGTCGAACGGGCGTTGAAACGCCGGCGCCATCGGCCGATGTTCATGGTCGACTTGGCGGTACCGCGTGACATCGAAATTGAGGTCAAGGAACTTGAAGACGTGTACCTATACACCGTGGACGACCTCGCAGGTGTGGTGCAGACCGCCCAAGCCAACCGCCAAGCTGCGGTGGCCCAGGCGGAAGCCATTGTGGACGCCGGTGTGCAGAATTTCCTGCACTGGCTTGAGCAACGCGCCACCGTGCCGCTGATCCAGCAACTCAACGCTCAGGCCGACGAATGGCGTGCTGCCGAGATTGCGCGGGCCCGCAAGTTGCTGGCGCGCGGTGAAGATGTGGACGCCGTCCTTGAGGCGCTGTCGCGTGGCATCACACAAAAAATGCTGCATGGCGCCATGGCCGAGCTGCGTGCCGGCGACCTTGCAGCACGTGAGCGCGCCAGCACCGCAGTGCAACATTTCTTTTTGCGCAAAGAGCGTTAGCTGCGCCGCACCGAGCAGCGCCCGGGCGGGTCGGCACGCCCGTTGACCAGGATGCCGACTGCTTACGGGTAACCGATCCAATGCCTTGACAGCCGCGCACCATCAAATCCTTTAGCTTTGGACCCCATGAAACCTTTTCTTAGACAACAACTGGCACGTTACGCCGACCGGCTCGGCGAGCTGGAGTTTTTACTGTCGCGCCAGGACATCATGAGCGACATGACCCAGTTTCTGGGCTTGTCACGCGAACACACCGATGTAGCTGCCGTAGCAGGCCGGTGGCAGCGCTACCAGCAGCGTGAGGCCGATCTGACTGGCGCGCAGGAGATGCTCCAGGACGCCGCCGATGACGCCGACATGCTGCAAATGGCCCGCGAGGAAGTGGACGCAGCCCAGGCCGACCTGCAGCAGCTGGACGCTGAACTGCAACGCATGCTGCTGCCCAAAGACCCGGACGATGTGCGCCCCGCGTTTGTCGAAATTCGCGCTGGCACCGGCGGCGACGAGTCGGCCCTCTTTGCCGCCGATCTGGCGCGAATGTACCTGCGATATTGCGACCGCAAGGGCTGGAAACACGAGGTGATCAGTGAATCACCGAGCGAATTGGGTGGTTACAAGGAGCTGGTGCTGCGCATTGAGGGTGACCAGGTTTACGGCGCGCTCAAGTTCGAGTCGGGTGGCCACCGTGTGCAGCGTGTGCCGGTCACCGAAACCCAGGGCCGCATCCACACCAGCGCTGCGACCGTGGCGGTAATGGCCGAGCCCGATGAGCAGGATGCCATCAAAATCAACGCGAGTGACTTGCGCATTGACACCTATCGCGCCAGCGGTGCCGGTGGGCAGCACATCAACAAGACCGATTCGGCGGTGCGCATTACCCACCTGCCCACTGGCATAGTCGCCGAATGTCAGGATGGCCGCAGCCAGCACAGCAACAAGGCCCAGGCACTCAAAGTGCTGACCGCCCGCATCCAGGAAAAAGACCGTTCAGAGCGTGCCGCCAAGGAGTCTGCCGAGCGCAAAAGTCTGGTCGGCAGCGGTGACCGCAGTGACCGCATCCGCACCTACAATTTTCCGCAGGGCCGACTCACCGACCATCGTATCAACCTCACGCTTTACAAACTGCTCAGCATCATGGAAGGTGATCTGGATGATGTGGTGCACGCGCTGCAAGCCCATGAGGCGGCCACCCAGCTGGCGGCACTTGAGCTTAATGCCTGATATGGATACAAATTGACATCTAGCCCAATAAAATAAAGCTTTTGAAGCTATATAAAACATAGTTAATTGATGTCACCAGGACGCAGTATTTCACGGGCACTGGCGCAACTGCGAACCCTGGGCCTGGACCGGCTGGATGCACAACTGCTGCTGCTGCATGTGCTGGAGCGGCCGCTGCACCAGCGCAGTTGGCTGTTGAGCCACGACGACGAGGTCTTGACGCCCAGCCAGTGCAGCGTTCTGGAAACACTTGCCCATCGGCGCGTCGGTGGTGAGCCGCTCGCCTATCTGACCGGAAGCAAGGAGTTTTTTGGTTTGAGCCTGCATGTGGATAAGCGGGTGCTGGTGCCCCGGCCCGACACCGAAACGCTGGTGAACTGGGCGCTGGCCGTGTTCCATGGTCCCCGATCGGTGCTGGATCTGGGCACCGGAAGCGGTGCCATCGCGCTGGCACTCAAGGCCAGTTGCCCTGAGCTGCGCGTGGAGGGCATTGATGCCAGCCCGCAGGCAGTGGCAGTGGCCCGGGCCAATGCGCTGAATCTGCAGTTGGAGGTGAATTTCAACTGTGGTGTCTGGTTTCAGGGCCTGGCCGACCCGGCAAGCCGATTTGACGGCGTGGTGTCGAACCCGCCCTACATCGCCACCAAGGACCCCCATCTTGCGGCCTTGCGCCACGAGCCCTTGCAGGCACTGGTCAGCGGCCCGGACGGCCTCGATGACTTGCGTCACATCATCGGCCACTCACCCGCGCACCTGCGGCCGGGCGGGTGGCTGCTTCTGGAGCATGGGTTTGACCAGGCGCCCGCCGTGCGCCGCTTGCTGGCTGCAGCCGGTTTTATCCAGATACAGTCCCACTGTGATCTTGCCGGTATCGAGCGTTGTAGTGGTGGCCAGGTGCCAGCCGCAGCAGGCGCACAATGCCAGATTTGACGAATTCCAACCCATGTCATCTACCGACTCCGATGCCCTGACACAACGCCTGATCCAACTTGAGATCAAGGCCAGCTTTGCCGAAGACCTGCTGGACAAGCTGGACCAGGTTGTCATCGGGCAGCAAGCGCAGATTGATCGCTTGAAGCGGGAGTTACAACTTCTGCGCCAGCAAACATCCACCGATGCCGACCCGACATCACGCAACCTGCGCGACGAGTTGCCGCCACATTACTGATGTGCAGAACACAGGGGCGTTGAAAGCAAAATTCCCATAGTTGTCTGAAATACCCTGATGTTGTCAGGGTTGGCCTTTGGAGCTGACGCCGAAGGTGAAATAATCGCAGGCTGTTTTATCCATAGGAATTCTGAGCATGAGCGACACCAACCAACGCATCGACGATCTGGTCAAGAACAATGACATCGTGTTATTCATGAAGGGCACGGCCTCGTTTCCGCAATGCGGTTTTTCAGGTCGGGCCGTGCAAGTACTCAAAGCGTGCGGCGTTGACCCCAAGGCCATCACTGCGATCAATGTACTGGAAGACGCCGAAATTCGTGAGGGCATCAAGGGCTACAGCAACTGGCCAACCCTGCCGCAGTTTTACCTCAAAGGCGAGTTTATTGGCGGCTCGGACATCATGCTGGAGATGTACGAAAAGGGTGAACTGCAACAGATGCTGGGCACCGCGGCCTGAGCTGACCCCCTGATGACCAGGCATCACGTCTGGTCAAAATGGCCCCGGTTTGCCGGGTGGTGTTGTATATGCACCTGAATTTGTAGCTGGAAGCGCTTTATGGATAAGCGCTAGAGCTTGAAAACCCACTTATTTTGTGCGGTGAACACGGCGTACGGGTACGGCGCTTTGCCGCGCGAGCCGTTGTAGCGGCCCAGTGCCATGAACAGATCACCACGTTCACGCTCGATGTAGTGGCGAAGGATGACGCAACCAAAGCGCAGATTGGTCTGCAGGTGAAACAGGGTGCTGGCGTCACCGTTGCCGAGCACCCGCGTCCAGAATGGCATCACCTGCATGTAACCCCGGGCACCCGCGCTGCTGACAGCAAATTTCCGGAAATTGCTCTCGACCTGGATCAGCCCCAATACCAGTGACACCTCCAGCCCGGCGCGTTTGGACTCGTACCAGACGGTCTGCAAAAACTCCTTGCGGGTGGTGAAGTCGGGTTTTTGTTTCTTCAGCCGTTCACTCATGGTCCCCAGCCAGCGCAAGTACACAAGGCGCGATTCGGTATCCAAGAACTCTGGCAGCGGTGGCGCGTCATTGGCGATGGCTGAGCTTAGCGCGGTGCGCACCGAGTCGATCAGTGGCTCTTCCACCTGGGCACCGGCATGGACAGTCTGTGGAAACAGCACCGATCCCGGCATTCCCATTAGCGGCCAGAAGCCAAGGAGGTGTCGTGTCAAGCTGCGGCGGGTGATGGTCCGCCCAGCACCATCGCTGGACTTCACCCTTTGAGTCGGGCGAGCAACTGGCGCGCGATGTCGGCCAAGGGCACCGCGCTGGCCGTTGCATCACGGCGGTGCTGGTACTCGACTTTGCCTTCCTTGAGCGCACGGTCGCCAATGTTGACGCGGTGCGGCACACCGATGAGCTCCCAGTCGGCAAACATGGCACCTGGGCGCTCGCCACGGTCGTCGAGTATCACGTCCACCCCGGCGGCCATCAATTCGGCATACAGGTCGTCGCTGGCGGCCTTGACCTCGGGTGAGCGCTCTGCGTTGATCGGGCATATCACGACCGTGAACGGTGCCAGGGCGTCGGGCCAGATGATGCCGCGTTCATCATGGTTTTGCTCGATGGCGGCCGCTGGCAGGCGGGTGATGCCAATGCCATAACAGCCCATTTCCATGAACTGTGGTTTGCCGTTCTGGTCCAGAAAGGTGGCTTTCATGGCACGGCTGTATTTGGTGCCAAGGTAAAACACGTGGCCAATCTCGATGCCGCGCTCAATGGCCAGCATACCTTTGCCGTCTGGAGACGCATCACCCGCCACGACGTTGCGCAGGTCGGCCACCACATCCGGTTCGGGTAAATCACGGCCCCAGTTGACGCCGGTAATGTGAAAATCGGGCTGGTTGGCGCCACAAATCCAGTCAGCCAACGCGGCCACTTCACGGTCCACCACCAGTTTGACGGGTTTTTGCAAATTGAGCGGCCCCAGATAGCCGGGCTTGCAGCCAAAGTGGTCTTCAATTTCCGCCACCGTGGCAAAGCGGAACGCTGCGAGTCCAGGCAACTTGCCTACCTTGACCTCGTTCATGTCATGGTCACCGCGCAGCAGCAGCAGCCAGACCTGGGTTTTGAGCACTTCACCCTTGTCACCCAGGGTGTCGGTCGCCAGAACCAGTGACTTGACGGTGGTTTGCAGTGGTACACCCAGCAGCTCGGCCACATCGGCGCAAGTGCTCTTGCCTGGGGTCGGGGTGAGCGTCATGGGCAGTTGCGCTACACCACGCGGCTGGCTGGGTGCCAAAGCCTCGGCCTTCTCCATATTGGCCGCGTAATTGCTGGTCGGGCAATAAACGATGGCGTCTTCGCCAGTCGCAGCAATGACCTGAAACTCCTCACTCAGGTCACCCCCTATGGCACCACTGTCAGCGGCCACAGCCCGGTAACGCAGACCAAACCGGTCAAAAATGGCGCGGTAGGCTTTGGCCATCACCTGGTAGCTGACCTGGGCCGACGCCTGGTCGCGGTCAAAGCTGTAGGCGTCTTTCATGATGAACTCGCGACCACGCATCAACCCAAAGCGAGGACGGCGCTCGTCACGGAACTTGGTCTGGATCTGATACAGGTTCTTCGGCAGCTGTTTGTAGCTTTTGATTTCCTGACGGGCGATGTCGGTCACCACCTCTTCGCTGGTGGGTTGCACCACAAAATCGTTGCCATGACGGTCCTGAATACGCAGCAGCTCCGGCCCCATTTTTTCGAACCGACCGGTTTCCATCCACAACTCGGCAGGCTGAACCACCGGCATGGTCAGCTCAACCGCACCGGCGCGGTTCATTTCTTCACGCACGATCTGCTCGACTTTGCGCACCACACGCAGGCCCATGGGCATCAAGGTGTAGATGCCAGCGCCGAGTTTTTTGATCATGCCCGCACGCATCATGAGCTTGTGGCTGATCACTTCGGCATCGGCGGGGGCCTCTTTGAGGGTGGAAATAAAGAACTGGGAGGCTTTCATGGCAGCAATCTGAAAATAGTCAGGGTTGACACTCTTGATGCAAAGCAAAGGCTGTGCATAATGGTCACAATTTAAAAATTTGGGGTTTGATTATGCTTGACCGAGACGGCTTTAGGCCGAACGTCGGCATCATCCTGCTCAACCAGAAAAATCAGGTGTTTTGGGGTAAACGTATTCGTACGCACTCCTGGCAGTTTCCGCAAGGTGGCATCGATCGGGGTGAAACGCCCGAGCAGGCCATGATCCGGGAGCTGCATGAAGAAGTCGGGCTGCAGCGCGAACATGTGCGCATTGTGGCTCGCACCCGTGACTGGTTGCGTTATGAGGTGCCGGACCGTTTTATCCGCCGGGATTCGCGCGGGTTCTATAAGGGACAGAAGCAAATCTGGTTTTTGCTGCAGCTGATTGGTCACGACTGGGACCTGAACCTGCGTGCCACGACACATCCGGAGTTTGATGCCTGGCGCTGGAACGACTATTGGGTGCCTCTGGAGGCTGTGGTGGAGTTCAAACGCGAGGTCTATGTCATGGCCTTGACCGAGTTGTCGCGTTATGTGCCCCGCAGCGATCACCGTAACCGTTTTTTGCGTCAGGGTATCCGCCCCCAGGAGTCAGAGCAGAGTTATGGTGACATTCCGAATGCCTGTTTTGAATTACCGCCGGGTGCGAGTTTTCAGCCTGACCCGCTTTCTGGGAACGAACGTGGATAGGTGGCCCACGTTAGCATGGCTGCGTTTATTTGGTGCGCTGGTGCTGATGGGTGGCAGTGCCTTGGCCTATGCCCTGATTGTTGATGTGGACCCAGACTGGCAGGAGTCTGAGGTGCCAGCACCGCCGACGTTCAACCGCGACACATTATTGCCGCTGGAAATGCCGCCGTATGTGAGTTTGCAGTTTGGCATTGATCCGGCCAGCCTGGTGATCACCAAGGATGGCATTGTGCGTTACGTGGTCGTTGCGCGTAGTGCAAGTGGTTCGGTGACGGCATTTTATGAAGGCATCCGCTGCGCCACTGCCGAGGTGAAGACCTACGCTCGCTCCAACAGTGCGGGCGAGTGGGTCAAGCCGGGTTCAGTGGAATGGCGTGCACTGAGCGCCAATCACCCCTCCAAACATGCTGGGGTTTTTGCCCGACAGGCCGCATGTGACGGTGCCACCGCGGCCAATTCGGCGGCCGATATTGTTCGTGCACTAAAAAAGTAGGCCGCCTAACGGTTCAGCACCAGGTTGTCGCGGTGCACCATCTCGGGTTCAGCCATGTAACCCAGCAGTGCCTCAAATGCGCTGGAGGGTTTGCGGCACAGCAGGCGTGCCTCGGCGCTGGCGTAGTTCGCCAGACCTCTTGCCACCTCGGTCCCGTCTTCGGCGCGGATGGCAATCACTTCGCCGCGGGAAAACTCGCCTTCCACGGCGGTCATGCCCACCGGCAGCAGGCTTGAGCCGCCACTGCGCAGCTTGAGCACTGCCCCGGTGTCGACCGTGACCGAGCCGCGCATTTGCAGGTGGTCCACCATCCATTGTTTGCGCGCCTGGGTTTTCTGTGTCGGCGCAATCAGCAGGGTGCCGATCGACTCACCCTGACCGAGGCGCACCAGCACATCGGGCTCACGACCCCAGGCGATCACGGTGGAGGCACCAGACCCTGCGGCACGTTTGGCAGCCAGAATCTTGGTGATCATGCCACCCCGCCCCAGACTTGAACCCGCGCCGCCAGCCATGGCTTCGAGTGCCGGGTCGCCAGCCCGGGCAACACTGATGAATTGCGCCGCCGGGTCTTTGCGCGGGTCGGCACTGTACAGGCCACGTTGATCAGTGAGGATGACCAGCGCATCCGCTTCCACCAGATTGGCCACCAATGCACCCAGTGTGTCATTGTCGCCAAACTTGATTTCATCGTTCACCACGGTGTCGTTTTCATTGATCACCGGCAACACACCCAGCTTGAGCAGCGTCAGCAGGGTTGAACGGGCGTTCAGATAACGCTCGCGGTCAGCCAGGTCGGCGTGGGTCAATAACACTTGCGCGCTGCCCAAGTCGTTTTCGCGCAGCTTGGTTTCGTACATCTGCGCCAGGCCCATTTGCCCCACCGCCGCGGCGGCTTGCAACTCGTGGACTTCATGGGGTCGGGTTTTCCAGCCCAGGCGTTTCATTCCTTCGGCGATGGCACCACTGGACACCATGATCACTTCGCGGCCCTGG
Organism: Rhodoferax sp.; assembly: GCA_018061265.1. Taxonomy (GTDB): domain Bacteria; phylum Pseudomonadota; class Gammaproteobacteria; order Burkholderiales; family Burkholderiaceae_C; genus Rhodoferax. The sequence goes on from JAGOUM010000045.1 coordinate 28,169, forward strand.
CGCACCAGCAGCGACAACT
>JAGOUM010000046.1 GCA_018061265.1 Rhodoferax sp.
CATAGACTTGTTTTGCACGCTTGACAAATGCATCAACCATGCTGCTGGCAATTTTGTCGAATACCGGACTGATCAACTTGCCTAAGGTGGATTCAAACCCGTAAGTCAGGGTCAACTCAACCTTGCAAGCTCGTGTTTCAGTACCCAGTGGCAAAAAATTCCATTCACCTTCCAAGTTTGAGAATGGGCCACTGACCAGATTAATGATGACCTGCTGGTCCGGAATATGTTTGTTTCGGGTTGAAAAGGTTTGTTTGATGCCGCTGAAGGCGATACCTATCTCAGCCAGCATACCGTTTTCCTCTTCCTCAACCACTCGCCCCTGATCACACCAGGGCAGAAACTCGGGGTAACGGGCCACGTCGACCACCAGCCGGTACATCTCGGCCGGGCTATACCAGATCAGAACGGACTTCTTGACAGTTTTCATAGAATGCAGCGGTGCGCGGGATTGTAGTCAAGCCCTGGATCGCATCCACAACAATTCAAACAACGCCCATGGCCAAAAAACCTGACACCACCAGCCGCATTGCCGACAATAAAAAAGCGGCATTCAACTACTTTTTTGAGGAGCGCTTCGAGGCAGGCATTGTGCTCGAAGGCTGGGAAGTCAAGTCGCTGCGCGAGGGCAAAGTGCAACTCACCGACGGCTATGTGGTCATCCGCAATGGTGAGTTGTTCATCATCGGCCTGCAGATCAACCCACTGGGTACCGCGTCCACCCACATCAGCCCGGACAAGCAGCGGACCAAAAAGCTGCTGATGCACAAGGAAGAAATCAAACGACTGATTGGCAAGGTCGAGCAAAAGGGCTACACGCTGGTGCCGATCAACCTGCACTGGAAAAACGGCAAGGTCAAATGCGAGATCGCGCTGGCCAAGGGCAAAGCGGAGCACGACAAACGCGACACCATCAAGGATCGTGAGGGCAAACGTGAAGTGGAGCGCGCCATGAAAGTGCACCACCGCTGAAATGTTTTTCGGCAATGCGAGAATCCGCCTCTTTTTGACAACTGAGGTTCACATGGTTTCTGCGCGTGAATTGTTCGACCAGTTGAACGCGGACTATTCCAGCGTTCACAAGACCAAGGAAGACCTGTTCTGGGCCACCTACATGGCCACCTCCAGTGATGACGAAGGCTTCGCCAGGGCAGAAGAGGCGTACAAGAACTTCATCTCCGACACAGAGCGGCTCGCGGCGCTGCGTCAAGCTCTGGCGGGTCTACCAGGCGAACCAACTGACTCGTCAGTGCGGGCCCTCAAAGTCGGTCTGGAGGGCTGGCTGGCTTTGTTCGAGAGCAACATCATCGATAACGAGCCTGCCCGCCAACACATGGCCAGTTTGATCGGGCTCGAGGCCAGGCTGTTTGCGAAGCGGCGTGATCTGGTACTGGAGCACGTGGGCGCATCCGGCCAGATTGAAGTGGCCACATTAGGTACGCTGACCACCAACATGCAGACCAACCCGAGTGAAACGGCCCGTCAGAGCTCGCATGCGGCCCTGATGTCGCTGGAGCGATGGGTACTGGACCATGGTTTTCTGGAGATCGTCAAAAAGCGCAACGCCTTCGCCCGGGCACAAGGGTTTGCCAACTACTTTGACTACAAAGTACAAAAAAATGAGGGCATGAGCACCACGCAGCTTTTTGACATTCTGGATGACTTTGAACAGCGCACGCGCGACGCCAACACCCGCGCCTTGTCCGACCTGGCGCAACGGTGCGGCGCATCGGCTACCCAGCCCTGGAACCTGCGTTACTTCATCAGTGGCGATATCACCCGTGCGCTGGACCCCTACTTTTCGTTTGCCACCTCGCTGCAACGCTGGGTCGAGAGCTTTCGCCGACTGGGCATCAGTTACCGTGGTGCCACCCTGCAGCTTGATTTGCTGGAGCGCACCGGAAAATTCCAGAACGGCTTTTGCCATGGCCCCATTCCGACCTACTTTGACGCCGCCGGCCAGTGGGTGGCCGGTCAGATCAACTTCACAGCCAATGCCACACCCGACCAGGTTGGCAGTGGCGCAGGGGCGATACGCACCTTGTTTCATGAAGGTGGACACGCCGCACATTTTGCCAATGTGACGCAAAACTCGCCCTGCTTTTCGCAGGAGTTCGCCCCCACCTCCATGGCTTACGCAGAGACACAGTCCATGTTCTGCGACAGCCTGCTCGAAGATGCCGACTGGCTTAAACGTTATGCCTGCAATGCAGCGGGCAACCCGGTGCCTGATGAACTGATCCGGGAACAAATCCGGGCCAAGCAGCCGTTTGCGGCTTATGTCGAGCGCGGCATACTGGTGGTGCCGTATTTTGAGCGGGCACTGTACGAGCTGCCCGATGAGCAACTGCATGCCGAGCAGGTTCTGGACTTGGCGCGGCGCAGCGAGCAGAAGATTCTGGGCCTGTCGGTCGCGCCGCGGCCACTGCTGGCGATTCCCCATCTGCTCAATCAGGAGGCAGCAGCCTCCTACCACGGCTATTTGCTGGCCAACATGGCGGTGTACCAGACGCGGGCCTACTTTGAGCGACAGTTTGGTTACCTGACCGACAACCCGGCCCTTGGCCCGCTGCTTGCCGAACACTATTGGTCACGCGGCAATGGCATCAGCCACAACGAAACCCTGGTTCGCCTGACCGGCGAGACGTTTAATGCCAAATACTTGGCCGACCATTGCAACCAAAGTGTGGATCAAGCGTGGAGCCACGCCCAACAAAAAATCAGAGAGGCAAGCCAACGGGTTTATCCTCAAGCGTCCTGCGATGACCTGAATGCACACATCTACATTGTTCATGGCGCTGAGGTGATTGCCGACAATCTTGACTCCGATCACACCATGTGTACCCGGTTTGAGCAATGGATCGGGCAACATTATCAGACCATTGCAGTACAGTAATTCAGTCGCTGGTCACTCCAGCCCACGCAGCGGGTGGCTGTGGGCCACCCAGGGACTGACAAAGAATGGCTGCACCATCTCAGCTGTGACATCCTCAATACGCCCCGGCTGCCACTTGGGTGAATTGTCTTTGTCGATCACCAGTGCACGAATGCCCTCTGTCGTTTCGGTGTGGATGCCGCGACGCCCGAGATGGCCAGGGAAGAAACAGTGGCGCATCATGTCGCGCTCCAACCGCAGGTCGTCGGCAATCGACAGGTTGCGGGCGCGCCGGATTTGCGTCAGCGCCACATGCAGCATCAGCGGTGAGCGCTGGCGCAGTTGTGCCGCCGTGTGCTGCGCCCATTGGGTTGGGTCGGCTTCAAGTGCGGCGACAATATCCACCACGTTAAGTTTCGAAAAATAGTGGTCAATTTGGCCTCTAGCGCTTATCTGATCTGCGCTGACAGCTTCTGAAAATGAAGCTATCCACGCCGCCAGATCTGCGGGGCCGGTCGTGCCCAAATCGCCCAAGGCGTCCCAGGCACTTTGCAAACGCGCGCTATCGAGCATATGGTCAGCCAACCCCAGGGCGATCGCCTGCGCCGCATCCAGCGTGGTGCCGGTCAAGGCCAGCCATTCCCCGGTGTGGCCCGGGCAGCGACTCAAGAAATAGCCACCGCCCACATCCGGGAACAGCCCAATCAGCGTCTCGGGCATGGCCAACTTGCTGCGTTGCGTCACCAAACGGTGCGTGGCACCCTGACTCAAGCCCATGCCCCCGCCCATCACCACCCCATCCATGAAGGCGATGGTGGGTTTCGGGTAGCTGTGAATCAGGTGGTTGAGCGTGTACTCTTCGGTAAAGAAGTCTTCGATGGACGGGTCACCGCTGAGCAGCGCCTGGTGAAAAAAACGGATGTCGCCACCGGCGCAGAACGCACCAAACGGCCCGGCCTTGTTGCTGCCACGCATGGCTACCGCCTTGACGCCTGGGTCGTCTCGCCACAGCAGCAACTGATGGGTGATGGCGCGGATCATCGACAAGCTCAGGGCGTTGAGCGCGGCTGGCCGGTTCAAGGTGATCAAGCCCACTTGACCGCGAACCTCGGCCAATACCTCGTATCTGTTGTTCAAACTCTGGCCCTCCAGGCGACCCATTCATTGGCCACCAGTGCACCAATCACCAGCGTGCCACCAACCAATACATCCGGCCCCGGGACTTCACCCGCACCCAGCCAGGCCAGCAAAATTCCGAATATCACTTCAAGCAGTCCCAGCAACGCCACCTCGGGCGCTTTGAGCACCTTGGTGCACATGATGACCAGCACACACGGAATGGCCAATTGGATAAGCCCAAGACCAAACAACAGCCCCAGATCGTGGTTGGATGCCTGAAACGGCCGTGCCAGCGGCAGCGTGATCATCGCGGACAACACGCCCCCAATCAGGATCGCTGGCATCATGTCCACTTCATGCCCCTGTTCATGCGAGTAGTGATTGATCGTCCAGTTAGCAGCACCCGAAATTGGCACACACAGGGCCAGCAGCGTGCCGGCCAGGCTGACGCCCTGCCCCAGCTGGCTGCCGTACATGTAGGCAATGCCCAAACCGGCGACCACAATCGCCAGCCAGGTCCGCACCGGGACGTGATGCCCAATAAAGAGACGCGCCGCCAGTGCTGTCAACAAGGGCGCGAGAGACAAGGTGACCAGCACATTGGCGACGGTTGTCAGCATGATCGCCAGCATGAAAAAGGTGAACATGCCGCACCAGCATAGCCCAGAAAACCATAGCGCAATACCCCCGTGGCGCATGCGCTTGAAGACGTCTTTACCCTGAACCAGCGGCAAAATGCCGAGCAGGCACAGCACCATGAAGGCACTGCGCCAGAAGGTAACCTCAAACTTCTGGGCATGCTCCAGATGGCGTGTTACGACACCGGCGATAGACCACATCAGGGTCGCCGCCAGCATCAGTAGAACTGCCTTGTTGTGGGTCAACTTCACTGTTGGTCGTGAACGCCACTTTTTTCGCAGCGCATCCGCCCGGTTTTACTCGCGGCTGGCGCGTTTGCGCTCATGCTCTTTCAGGTGACGCTTGCGCAAACGCACACTCTTGGGTGTGATTTCGACCAGCTCATCATCGTCGATGAACTCCACGCCGTATTCGAGGGTCAACTCAATCGGCGGCGTGATCTTGATCGCGTCCTCTTTGCCGCTGACGCGGAAGTTGGTCAACTGCTTGGTGCGGGTCGCATTCACGACCAAGTCGTTGTCTCGGCTGTGAATGCCGACAATCATGCCCTCGTACACCGGGTCGTTGGCGCGCACAAACATCCGGCCACGGTCGTCGAGTTTGCCCAGGGCGTAGGTAAAGATCTCGCCGTCGTCCATCGAGATCAGCACGCCGTTCTTGCGGCCACCAATTTCACCCTTGTGCGGTTCGTACTTGTCAAAAATGTTGGAAATCAGCCCGGTGCCACGGGTCAGGTTCAAAAACTCGTTGCTAAAACCGATCAGACCACGCGCCGGAATACGGTATTCCAGACGCACCCGGCCACGGCCGTCGGGTTCCATGTTGAACAACTCGCCACGACGCTCGCCCAAAGCTTGCATGACGCCGCCCTGGTGCTGCTCCTCGATGTCTGCCGTGACCATCTCGATGGGTTCATGGCGCTCGCCATTGATATCCTTGAAAACCACGCGCGGCTTGCTCACCGCCAGTTCATAACCTTCGCGACGCATGTTTTCCAGCAGAATGGTTAGGTGCAGTTCGCCCCGGCCCATCACCTCAAACACACCCTCTTCACCCGTCTCATTGACGCGCAGAGCGACGTTGTGCTGTAACTCTTTTTGTAGCCGATCCCAAATCTGGCGGCTGGTCACATACTTGCCCTCACGCCCGGCGAGCGGGCTGGTGTTGACGCAAAAATTCATCGTGAGCGTCGGCTCATCCACCTTGAGCATGGGTAAGGGTGACGGGTTGACCGGGTCGGTGATAGTGACACCAATACCAATATCGGTCAGGCCGTTGATCAGCACAATCTCGCCCGGGCCTGCCTCGGTCGCCTGCACCCGCTCCAGGCCCTGAAAGGTCAACACCTGATTGATACGGCCCTTCACGGCGCGGCCGTCCGGCCCCTCCATCACCACCACATCCATCATCGGGCGAGCGGTGCCGGCGTTGATACGCCCGACGCCAATGCGACCGACAAAGGTCGAGAAATCGAGCGCCGAGATCTGCAACTGCAGCGGTGCCTCGGGGTCACCTTCATGGGCTGGCACATGTTGCAAAACCGTGTTGAACAAGGCTGACATATCCGGACCCCACTGCTCCCCAGGTGCCCCCTCCTCCATCGACGACCAGCCATTGATGCCCGAGGCATAGACCACCGGAAAGTCGAGCTGGTCATCGGTGGCACCCAATTTATCGAACAGATCGAACGCGGCATTCACCACAAAGTCAGGGCGGGCGCCGGGTTTATCCACCTTATTGACCACCAGAATGGGTTTGAGACCAAGCGCCAGTGCTTTTTTGGTCACAAAACGGGTTTGAGGCATCGGGCCTTCCTGCGCGTCAATCAACAAAACCACGCCGTCAACCATGCTCAAGGCACGCTCCACCTCGCCGCCAAAATCGGCGTGGCCGGGGGTGTCAACGATGTTGATGTGGGTGCCTTCCCAGGTGACTGCGCAGTTTTTGGCCAGGATGGTGATGCCACGCTCTTTTTCGATGGCATTGTTGTCCATCACGGTGTCCACCACTTTTTCGTGTTCGGCAAAAGTGCCTGACTGGCGCAGCAACTGGTCGACCATGGTGGTCTTGCCATGGTCAACGTGGGCGATGATGGCGATATTGCGGATCTGTTTACTGGACATGGTGCTCTTTCTGAAAAACTGTTATGGGGCGTCGGCGGTGCTCACACACCCCTCGACAGCAAATTGCGCCACATGGGCGACTTTCGCCTGATAAATCTGCTCAACTTCCTGCGGACTCAGCAACCGGGTGGGAATCAATTCACCACCCATCACTTGCGCGGTTCCCAGCAAACTCCCACTGGGGTGCTCGTAAACCGCCACCTGATCGGCATCTGGCCAGGCGCCACGGCGCGGCAAACCGTTCAAAAACCGTGCCGCATTGTCGCTGTCAAGCAAGACAGGTGCGTGACCGCCCAACAAGGCATCCACGGCAAGCAGGCAATTCAGGCGCTGCGACTCACTCATGGCTTCAAGCGATGCCAGCGAAACACACTGCCCGGCTTCAAACTCCCCGGTGCCGATGCGCCGTAACAAACTCAGGTGGCCAACACAACCCAGCGCCTCGCCAATGTCCTCTCCCAACGTGCGAATATAGGTTCCCTTGCTGCAATTGACTTCTAATTCAATAGCTATATTCCTTTGTCCATCCTGCGCTAAAGCCATTTTTAGCTTATAAATCGTGATGGACCTGGGGGTGCGCTCAACCTCAATGCCGGCTCGTGCGTAGTCGTACAGGGCGCGGCCATTCTTCTTGAGTGCGCTGTGCATCGGCGGCACCTGGCTGATGGTGCCGGTGAACTGTGCTGTCACCCGCAGCAGGTCAGCATCAGTGAGCACAGGAACGTCCCGGGTCGCAATGACCTCGCCCTCAGCATCGCCAGTGCTGGTTTTGGTCCCCAACTGCAGCACCGCCTTGTAGGTTTTGTTGGCGTCGAGTTGTAACTGGCTGAACTTGGTGGCTGCACCAAAACACAGCGGCAACACCCCACTGGCCAATGGATCGAGGGTGCCGGTATGTCCGGCTTTTTCGGCGCGTAGCAGCCATTTGACTTTCTGCAGCGCGTCGTTACTCGACCAGCCCAGAGGCTTGTCAAGCAACAGCACCCCATGCACGGGGCGCCTGGCAACCCGTGCACGCGGCGCTTGAGTCATGATCAGTCTTCTTTTGCCCGGGAAGCGACAGCACGTGCGATCAAGGCATTCATGTCGGCGGCACGCTCAGGCGTCTGGTCAAAGACAAAATGCAATGTCGGCACGGTGTGGATGTGCAGTCGCTTGAACAGGCCCGCGCGTAAAAACCCTGCCGCCTGGTTCAACCCCTCGGTACACGACTTCACATCGCCTGCCAGCAGGCTGAAAAACACCTTGGCGTGGGCATAGTCTGGGGTCACTTCAACACCCTGAATGGTCACCATACCCACCCGTGGGTCCTTCAATTCACGCGCGATCAGCTCGGTCAGATCGCGCTGGATCTGATCGGCCACCTTGAAGGCGCGGTTGGGCGTGGCAGACTTCTTGTGCACTTGCGTCTTTCCGATGCTTACAAGGTCCGAGCCACTTCACGAATCTCGAAGAACTCCAGCACGTCACCTTCTTGAATATCGTTGTAGTTCTTGATGTTCAAGCCGCAGTCAAAGCCTTCGCGCACTTCCTTGGCGTCGTCCTTGAAACGTTTGAGCGAGTCGAGCTCACCAGTGTAAATCACCGTGTTGTTGCGCAACAGTCGCAGGCGCGCGGTGCGGCGGACCACACCCGCGGTGACCATGCAGCCGGCAATCGAGCCAATTTTGGACACTTTGAAGATCTGGCGAATTTCCGCAGTGCCGATAACTTCTTCCTTTTTGTCCGGCGTGAGCATGCCCGACATTGCCAGCTTGAGGTCATCCACGGCGTCGTAAATAATGTCGTAGTAACGGATGTCAATGCCATTGCTTTCAGCGAGTTTGCGCGCGCCGGCGTCGGCCCGGGTGTTAAAGCCAATAATGACAGCCTTTGCCGCAATCGCCAGATTCACGTCGGACTCACTGATGCCACCCACTGCGGTGTACACCATCTGAACCTTGACCTCATCGGTTGACAGCTTGAGCAGCGACTGCGCCAGCGCCTCCTGCGACCCTTGTACATCGGCCTTGACAATGATCGGCACCATCTTGACTTCGCCAGCGGTCATGTCGGTGAACATGTTTTCCAGCTTGGCAGCTTGTTGTTTGGCCAGCTTGGTGTGACGGAACTTGCCGGCGCGGTAAGTGGCAATTTCGCGCGCCCGGCGCTCGTCCGACAACACCATGAATTCGTCACCCGCCTGCGGCACTTCAGTCAGACCCTGGATCTCGACCGGAATCGACGGACCGGCTGTCTTGATGGTCTTGCCGTTCTCATCGAGCATGGCACGCACGCGGCCAAAGGTCTGCCCGGCAAGCACCACATCACCGGCCTTCAAAGTACCACTTTGCACCAGCACAGTGGCCACTGGCCCGCGGCCCTTGTCGAGCTGTGCCTCGATCACCAGGCCCTTGGCCATGGCATCGACCGGTGCCTTGAGCTCCAGTACTTCCGCTTGCAGCAGCACTTGCTCCAGCAACTCGTCGATGCCCATTCCAGTTTTCGACGATACGCCCACAAACGGGGAGTTACCGCCAAACTCTTCCGGAATCACCTCTTCGACCACCAGCTCGTTCTTGACACGTTCCGCGTTGGCGTCGGGCTTATCAATCTTGGTAATGGCCACCACGATGGGCACGCCGGCGGCTTTGGCGTGCTTGATGGCTTCCTTGGTCTGCGGCATCACGCCGTCGTCAGCCGCTACCACCAGAATCACAATGTCGGTCGCCTGTGCACCACGGGCTCGCATGGCAGTAAATGCCTCATGGCCAGGGGTATCCAGGAACGACACCACACCCCGTGCGGTCTGTACATGGTAAGCACCAATATGCTGGGTAATACCACCGGCCTCGCCCGAGGCAACCTTGGTGCGTCGGATGTAGTCCAGCAGCGATGTCTTGCCATGGTCGACGTGACCCATCACGGTCACCACCGGCGCTCGTGACACCGACTCGGCCTGTTGTTGCGACACCTCGTCGTCGGTAAAGGCTTCCGGGTCGTCCAGTGCCGCCACAATGGCCTTGTGGCCCATTTCCTCGACCAGAATCATCGCGGTATCCTGATCCAGTGGCTGATTGATGGTGACCATCTGCCCCAGTTTCATCAGGTGTTTGATCACTTCCGATGCCTTGACGGCCATCTTGTGGGCCAATTCGGCCACCGTGATCGTTTCTGGCACGTGAACCTCCAGCACCCGCGCTTCGACTTGCTGTACCGGGGCGTGCTGATCATCACGATCACGGTCATTGGACCCACGTTTACCGCGCGGCCCGCCACGCCAGTTGCTGCCACGGCCGGCACCCGCACCCGTATCGCCACGCGTCGGAATACCTTTTTTCTTGGCCGGGTCGCCCGCCCAACTGCTGCTGAGTTTGGCGGACTTGACCTCTTTTCCGGCGCCCGCGGCGCCCGTAGTTGCACCCCCAGCGGCAGGCGCTGGTGTGACTGGTTTTGCGTTGGATGGTGCACCGGCAGGTTTGTGCAAAGTCCCTTTAATGCCTGCCTTGGCCGCATCGGGTGCCACCGGTTTGGGTTCCTCAGGTTTCTTCGGAGCAAGCTTCTTGCCAGGTTGCGACATCATCAAGCGAATTGCCGCCGCCTCGGCCTCGGCCTTGCGTCGGCGCTCGGTCAAGTCGACCGCGCGTGCCTGCTCTTCCTCGACCCGGGTCTTGGACTCGGCCAATGCACGCAGTTGTGCCTCTTCACGGGCTTTCTGTTCCGCCATCGCCTTCTCTGTGGCGACCTTGTCGGCGACGGCCTTGGCCGCCAATGCGTCGGCCTGGTCGTTGCTGTCGGGCTTTTCGTCAACCCGATTGCGCTCCATCATTGCCTGAGCTTGCTGTTGTGCAGCGATTGCTTGCGCAGCGGCATCAGCGGCGGCGCGTTCTGCGGCTGCACGCGCTGCTGCTTCCTGCGCCTCACGTTGACGCCGACGCTCCGCCAGTTCTTCCTCCTGGCGGCGAATCAATTCTGCCTGGCGGCGCGCTTCTTCTTCCCGTCGGGTCAGTTCCTCCCGATCAACGGCGGCTACCGCCAAAGCGGAATGATCGGCGACCTCGGGCTGGGCAGGTGTACCCATCTCCTGGCCATCATCACGGCGCACAAAGGTGCGTTTTTTTCGCACCTCCACCTGGATGGTCCGTGCTTTACCGCTGGCATCGGCCTGTTTGATTTCCGTGGTGGATTTTTTGACCAGTGTTATTTTTTTGCGTTCAGCAGAAAATGTTCCGTGCGCCGTCTGCAGATAGCTCAACAAATGTTGTTTGTCCGACTCTGACAGCGTATCGCTGGCCGCTGACTTGGCAACCCCTGCCGACTTCAATTGCTCGAGCAGGGTATCGGTAGATTTTTTGAGTTCGTTGGCAAACTCGGCGACGGTCATACTGGACATTTTGGGTAACCTTTTGTTTCGACTTGCCCTGCCGGACAAGCAGGGATCAGTCGTTGTAATTTATTCGTTCATGACGTTGGCTTCAGGATTGTGAAGAGGCATCACCGGCGAACCAGTGGGCGCGAGCCTTCATGATCAGGGATGTGGCCTCTTCGGCCGTATGTCCCGTCAGTTCGGACAATTCATCAACCGCCAGGTCCGCCAGATCATCAAGGGAATGCACCCCATTGTCAGCGAGCAAAACGATTTGCTCAGGGCTCAGACCGTGCAGATCACGCAAATCCAGCGCAATCTCATCAACACTCTCCTCGTTGGCGATCTCCATGGTCAACAGCGCGTCCTTGGCACGGGTGCGCAACTCGTTGACGGTCTCTTCGTCAAAACTCTCAATTTCGAGCATTTCTTCAAGCGGTACATAAGCGACCTGCTCCAGGCTGATAAAGCCCTCGGCAATGAGCAGGTCCGCTATTTCTTCGTCAACATCAAGTTTTTCCATGAACAAAGCCCGACTGGCGTCCACTTCGCTGGCCTGCTTTTGTGCCGATTCCGCGGCGTCAAGAATATTGATCTTCCAGCCAGTCAACTCGGAAGCCAGGCGCACGTTCTGACCACCCCGTCCGATGGCGATCGCCAGATTTTCTTCATCAACCACCACATCCATGGCGTGACGCTCTTCATCGACCACAATACTGGAGACATTGGCAGGCGCCAGCGCACCAATAACAAATTGGGCCGGGTCTTCACTCCACAGCACAATGTCGACGCGCTCACCAGCGAGCTCATTGGTCACGCCATTCACGCGGGTACCCCGCACACCGACACAGGTGCCAATCGGATCGACCCGTTTGTCATGCGACAGCACGGCAATCTTGGCACGCGAACCGGCATCCCGGGCACAGGATTTGATCTCCAGCAGGCCCTGCTCAATTTCAGGCACTTCATTGCGGAATAACTCGATCATGAACTCCGGCGCTGAACGCGACAGCAGAATGGGTGCGCCGCGCAAGGTCAAGTCCACCTCCATGATCATGGCGCGAACCCGGTCACCCGTGCGAAAGTTCTCCTTGGGAATCATCTCGCCACGTCGCAAACGGCCCTCGACCCGGCCGGACTCAACGATCAGGTCGCCCTTGTCCATCCGTTTGACGGTGCCAACAAAAATCTTGTCGCCACGGGACATGAAATCATTGAGCAGCATTTCACGTTCAGCGTCACGGATTTTCTGCAAAATGACCTGTTTCGCCGCCATGGCGCCAATACGGCCAATCGGAACCGATTCAATGGTTTCCTCGATGTATTCATCAACTTCGATATCGGCAATCTGGTCCTGTGCTTCGAACAGCAGGATTTCCTGGTCAGGCAATTGCAGGCCGGCTTCGTTGGGCACCACATGCCAGCGGCGAAAGGTCTCGTAAACACCGGTGTCGCGATTGAGTGACACCCGAATATCAACATCACCCTGATAGAGTTTCTTGGTCGCCTGGGCCAGTGCCGACTCAACGGCACCAAACACCACATCCCGCTCCACGTTCTTCTCGCGTGAGATGGCGTCCACCAACATTAACATTTCGCGATTCATGCCAAAACTCTCCTGTTTAATTCAATCCAATGATGTCGTTGGTCGCCTGGGTGGCCAGGCTGTGTCCACGCCCCTTAAAGCTCACGATGGGTGCCAAGCGGGCATCTTTCAACTCATTCAAAACAAACCCAAGTGCCTGCAAGGGTGCCACAGGCTTCTTCTTGCTGACTTTGGCACCCGGCTTGACCACCGGTTCATCACGCCAGACGATTTGCCAAACTGGTGCTGATTCACATTGGGGTGCATCCGCGGCCACTTGTACCCGCTCCAGAACACCGCGAAACTTCTTGCGGTTGGCGTTGACCTGCCCCTCGGCAGCCGCACCAATAGGCGCCTTCAGCGTGATATCGATCACCTGGCCGGCAAAACGCTCAAAGTCCTGCTGATGCCGCAAGGGGCGATCTATACCGGGAGAAGACACTTCGAGCCGACGGTACTCAATCGCGTCAACCTCAAGCGCAAACTGCAACTGGCGTGTGACTTTTTCGCAGTCTTCAACCGTGACAAATTGCTCCGGCACACCCGCATCAACCGGTGGCCACGGAAGATCAATCGTGACACGCAGCAACCCTCCGGCCGAACGCTCAAGTTCAACCAGGTCATAACCCAGACCCACAACGGTCTGTTCAACGAGCTCTTTCAGCGCCACTCAACTTCCTACCCAAGAAACGGATCCCCAAAAACAAACGACCAAAAAAAACGGGCGGAAGTAACTCGCCCGTTTGGTCGTGAACGGTCCGATTGTACGGCAAAAGAACCGGCAATCAGCCTTGATTTAGAAGGATTTATGCCGCTATTGGCGTTTCCGCGACACGACGGTCAAGCCGTGGAACGGCTTTCAGCAAAGTCTGTGTGTAGATATGTTGGGGCTGAGTCAAAACCTGCTGCGCTGAACCAAACTCGACCAACTTGCCATTTTTCATCACCGCAATGTCATGTGCCAGGTACTCAACAACACCAAAGTTGTGTGTAATGAACAGATAGGCCACGCCCAGTTCCTGCTGCAACTGCTTGAACAGGTTGAGAATCTGCGCCTGCACCGATACATCCAGGGCAGAGGTGGGTTCATCGGCCACGATTAATTCTGGTTCTACTGCCAGCGCCCGTGCGATGGCCAGACGCTGGCGCTGGCCACCGGAAAATTCGTGCGGATAACGCTGTAAGGCCGCGACAGGTAAGCCGACTTTGTCCAGCAGGCTGGCCACCCGACGTGAGCGCTCAACGGCTGAGACATCCGGACGCAAGGAGGCAACCCCCTCTTCAAGGATTTCACTCACCCGCATGCGCGGGTTCAAGGAGGCAAACGGGTCCTGAAAAACGATCTGGACCGAACGCCTGGCGGTTCGCAATGCCTCACCTTCGAGAGAATTGAGCGCCTGCCCCCGCAACAGGGCCGAACCGGTAATGTGGGCCTGATTGCGCAACAACTGCAGCAGTGCCTTGCCCACCGTGGTCTTGCCACTGCCGGATTCACCCACCAGCGCCAGCGTGCGACCGGCAGAGATCGAGAAAGACACCCCGTCCACGGCCCGGACATGATCAACCGTGCGCTGCAACAGCCCTTTGCGGATTGGGAACCAGACACAATAATCACGCAGCTCCAGCACCGTCTGCCCCGCCTCGCGGTCGTCATTTTGATGCGAAATAGCCTCCTGGCCCAATACCGGTAAGCGTTTTATGATACTGTTTTCATATAGAAAGCAACGCACCAGATGGCCTTTTTGAGGCTTATAAAATGCGGGAACACGATTCAGACAGCCTTCGCTGGCGTCCAGGCAGCGATCAGCAAAACGGCATCCGACAAAGGTCTGGTTGAGTGCCGGCACACTGCCGGCAATTGAGGCCAGTCGCTGGCCACGCTTGTTGGCATCGGGCAAGGCGTCAAACAGGTTCACCGCATAGGGGTGACGCGGATGGGCAAAAAAGTCGGTGGCCTCGGCCACTTCGACAATTTGTCCGGCATACATCAGCGCCACCCGATGCGCCATTTGCGAGACGATCGCCAGATCATGGGTGATGAGCAACATCGCCATTTTTTGCGTCTGCTGCAACTCCCTGAGCAAATCAAGGATTTGCGCCTGAATCGTGACATCCAGCGCTGTGGTGGGTTCGTCGGCAATCACCACATCCGGCTCCGCAGCCAGCGCAATGGCGATCATCACACGCTGTTTTTGCCCGCCCGACATCTGAAACGGGTAGTCGTTGACACGCCGTTGTGGCTCAGGAATGCCCACCCGTTGCAACCAGTCCACCGCCTTGGCTAGGGCCGCATCGCCCCGGATGTCGGTGTGGCGCTCGATGACTTCGGTAATCTGTTTGCCCACCGTCATCACCGGATTCAGGCTGGTGGCGGGTTCCTGAAAAATAATGCTGATGCGCCGGCCGCGAAAATCCCGCATACGTGCCTCGGGCAACTGCACCAGATCGGTGTCATCAATTCGCACCTCGCCCCCAGCAACCCGGCCACTTTCGGGCAACAGCCGCAAAATCGACAGCGCCGTCATTGACTTGCCGCATCCCGATTCACCGACCAGTGCAAAGGTCTCGCCGCGTGACAGTGTCAGCGACAGTGCATCCACCGCGCGAATCAGACCACTGTCGGTGTCAATCTCAGTCGTCAGATTGTTGATGTCAAGCATGAGACGTCCTATTTTTCTGACCGGGCCAGCGCTGCAGTCTGCGCCTCAGCGGATTTGAGCGGCTTGGCACGGCGCACCCGGAAAGCCCTGGCACGCGGATCAAACGCCTCTCTGACGGCGCTGGAAAACAGCGTCATCGACAACACCAGTGTGACCATGAAAGCAAACGCCGTCAGCAGGTTCCACCACACCACCGGGTCTCGCGACATTTCGTTACGCGCCCCATTGATCATGGTGCCAAAGCTGTTGGTAGCAGGATCAACACCCACACCCACGTAAGAAAGTACCGCCTCGTACAAAACCAGTCCTGAAAAATCCAGCACCGCCACAATCACCACAATATGGGTGAGATTGGGCATGATGTGGCGGCGCATGATGCGCCCGTCCGACACACCAAACGCGCGCGCCGCCTGCACATAGTCCAGTTCACCAAGCTTGAGTGTCTCGGCGCGCAACAGCCGCGCCAACTGCGCCCAGCCAGTCACACCCAAAATGACGGCGAGCAAAAACAGCCGTACATCGGCGCGCTCCAGCCCGGTTTCGAACAGGTTCGGGTTTTTGTCAATAAACACCTGAATCATCAACACAAAGGCCGAGATCAACAACACTGACGGGATGGAAGACAGCACGGTGTACAAATACTGAATACCGTCGTCAACCCGGCCTTTGTAATAGCCCGCCAAAATACCAAAAAGAATGGCCAGCGGCAGTGTTGCCAGGGTGGCCAGTGAACCGATCACCACCGCTGTGCGAATCGATTTGATGGCCTGAAACAAAACATCATTTCCGGTTTGGTCAGTCCCCAGCACATGGTAAAAAGGCCATAGTGCCGAGAGCCAGCCAATCATCAGTGCCATGACCGAGGCAGTCGTCAAGATGGATTTCCAGGGTAATTCGGTTTGTTTGTTCCACATCTCGGCCAGACTGCCACGAACCGCTGACACGCTGCGTGCGCCACGCAACACGGCAACGGCAATCCACAGCAGCATGGCGCCGATCAAGCCGTACACCAGCCCAGTCACCGATTTGGACAATACGTCTGGAGCCCATTCGGCCTGTGCATCTTTGAGGTGGCTGCCGCCAAACTGCAACCGCGGAAAATCACGCACCGACTTGCCGTCAACCACCATCGATTCCTTGGAAAATTGATGGGTGGCCAGGGGTACTGAGTAGGTTTTTTCGACCGACTCGCGTGGCGAGCTCAGCCAGGCATCCAGCAAGGACAGCGTTTTTGTCGAGTAAGCCGGGCCTGCAGTTGCCGCCGCACCCGGTGTGGCGGGTAACAGCGGCCGAAAATGCACCGAGTCAGCGGCGGCCACCAGAAAAAAAGTCAGCAAAACCACGCCAGCGGCCATGGCAGCCGGGTCATGCAAGACGTGACGCCAGGCATGGCGCAGCGTAGGCGTCCGCACCGCATGGCGAATATAAAAAACGATGCTTGCCAGCAGAAACAGCAACGCAAGGTCTGTCAACAAAAACACGAACTTTGGCATCTTGGCTCCTGGCCCGGTTAGCTCAGACGAATTCGCGGGTCTGCGATCGTGTAGGAAATGTCGGTCAGGATCAGGCCGACGATATAGAGCAATGAGCCCACAAAGACCATGGACCGTACCACGGCAAAGTCTTGCCCATTGATGGCATCAATCGTGAAACTTCCCAATCCAGGGATGCCAAAAAAAGACTCCATGATGAGGGCACCCAGAAACAACAAGGGCAACACGGCAACGGTACTTGTCAGAATGGGCAGCAGCGCGTTACGCAACACATGGCGAAACAGCACCACGGTTTCTGACAGACCCTTGGACCTTGCTGTTCGCACGTAGTCCTTGCCAATTTCTTCCAGGAACATGGTGCGGTAAAACAAGGCTTCGCCACCCAGACGCGAGACTATGCCAATCACCACCGGCAGTGCCAGAAACAGGAAGATGTCCGCCCCCCCGGAAAATCCGGAAATCGGCACGAGTTTGAGCAGCTTGCTGAAAAAGAACTGCCCCACGATGATGTAGAACAGCCCCGAAATGGAGAGCAGAAACACCGACAGCGCCACCCCCCAGAACTCCAGGTAAGTGTTCTTGAAAAAAACCAGCGTCAGTGAAAAGACCACCACGACAAAAATTCCCAGCAAGAAAGTGGGTATGGCCAGTGCAATGGACGGCCCGACGCGTTTCTTCAACTCGTAGCCGATGTCCCGGCCGGTGTCGGACGAGCCAAACTCCAGCACAAACAGTGGCACTGAACGTTCAAAAAAGATGGTGTTGGTCAACTTTTCGGTGCCTGTTGCCCCATCGTTCCAAAGCAAGGGTTTGTCGTAGCCGCGCTCGACCTTCCATTTGTCAATGGCATCCTGCGTGACCCGTTTGCCACCAATGTTCATGCGCGCCATGTCGTCAGGCGTGTTAACTGCAAAAAACAGGATGAAGGTCAGGATATTCACCCCGATCAATATCAGCAAACCGTAGCCAATCCGGCGAATGATGTAATTGATCATGCTTGGGGCTCCAGTTTGGCCAGGGTTCTGGCAGCGGTCTCCTGCTCGCGCCGCCGCCAGGCCGCCCAGGCTGGCAAAACAGCAATCGCCAACAGCAGCAACAAGACGGGCATGGGCCACCAGACGGGCTTGTTCCACTCGGCAATTTTTTCAGCGCGAAGTTTGGGGTCAAGGCGCAAGTAGCCAATGTGGTTACGGATGATCTGGGTCGGTTTGCCGTTGCTGATCCATTGGTGGTATGCGGCCGCTGAGGTGGGGAAGTAACCAAAACTCCACACCGCGTCCCTTTGGGTGATTTCAATCATCTGATCGATCACCTGCTGCTTTTCAGGTCCATCCTCAAGGAACTTCATGCGCTCAAACAGTTTGTCGAACTCGGGACTGCTGTAGTTGGCGCCGTTTTCGCCGTTGCCATTGGTCAGCGCCTTGGAGTTCGGGCCATAGAGCATGAACAAAAAGTTCTCCGCATCCGGGTAGTCGGCCAGCCAGCCCCAGAAAAATATCTGGATCGTGCCCTTGTTCATCTTGTCCTGAAAACGGTTGTAGTCAGTGGCACGGATTTCCAGTTGCACCCCAATCTTGGCAAACTGCTTCGTGTACCAGTCGAGCACCGCCTTGGCACCCGCAGCTGCGTTCTGGTAGTCAAAGTTCAACACCAGTGGCTGGCCGGTCTTGGCATCGCGCCCATCGGGGTAACCCGCTTCTGCCAGCAGTTTTTTTGCCTCCTCGATGGGTTTACGCACGGGTTTGCCATCTGCCCCCTTGTTGTACACCACCGGGTTAAAGGCAGCCGGACCGTCGGTGCGGTGCCCAAAGAGCGAGGGTGGCAGTGGCCCATGGGCCGGCATGCCCTGCCCGCGCTCAAAGATGGCAATGTGCTCTTCCCAGTCGATGGCAATGGCCAGCGCCTGGCGCAGTTTACGGTTGCGCTCGGTTTCTTCAGGGGTTTTTCCCTTGCCAACGACCGGATCCAGCCAGTTGAAGGCCAGATACCAGTTGTTGGCCTCGACCGTGGTGGGCAGGCGGATGCCCTTTTCTTTGAACTCTTTTTCCTTGTTTTTGTCGTCACCCATGGCGACGATATAGCCTGTGCCGTAATCGAGCCGCTCGATCGCCGGAGAGTCGTAATAACCCTGCATGAACTTGGCTTGCAAGGGCACGGCTTCTTTCTCGATGTCAAATACCACCTGGTCGACAAACGGAATCATCTTGCCGCAATCGGCCAGGTAACCCAGTTCTTTGTCACCCGGCGAGCCCTCACAAGGATAGGGTTCACCACGAAAGTTGGGGTTGCGCTGCAGCACATGGCGACGGTTTTCTGTGAACTCCGTCATCATGAACGGGCCGGTACCGACCGGCCAGTAGTTCAGGGTGAGGTTTTTCTCAACCATGCCAGGCTGGGCGTAAAACTTCTCGGCCTCCCAGGGAATGGGGGCAAAAAACGTCATTGCCAACCAATATTTGAACTGCGGATACTTTCCGATAACGCGAATCTTCAGGGTGTACTTGTCAAGGGCTTGCGCACCCTCAAACGGCAGCGCACGAAAATCCAAAAATGGCAAGTCCCGGTTAGTGGGCGCCAGCCCGGTGCGCAACTTTTTGTCCAGCTGAACAATTTTTTCGCCGTACTCCCGCAACCCGAAAATGTACTCCGACATGATCGCAAACGACGGTGACTTGATACGCGTGGTCGCCAGGCGACGAATGCTGTAAACAAAGTCATCCGCGACCAGTTCCCGTGTGCCAGTCTCCTTAAAGTCTGTGATCTGGTATTTGCCGACGATATCTTCCCGCTTGAGCTGATGGTAAACGTACGCCCCTTGAGCATCCTTGGCAAACGCCGGATGAGGTGCAAACTGGATACCCGGCTTGATCTTGAGCTCAAAAACAGTTTCGGCAATCTGCTCACCAGGTGCATCGTCTGGCAAAACTTGGCCGGCCTTGTCGAGATATTTTGGGGCCACCACAGACTGTGCCGAACGGCCAATCAGCTCATAGGGCCGTTTGAGGTAATGGTAGGCATAGGGCGGCTCATAGACCTGGTAGGTGTAAGGCGTCTCGTCATTGGAATACGAGCTGGTGGGATCCAGGTGTTTGGGTGAGCGCTTGGTGAAAGGAACAAACAGTGTATTGGTGGCCTCCGACCCCAGCGGATGCGGGTTATTGACAACTTCACTGCAGCCCGAAAACAAACCAGAGCTAGCCAAGACAATAGCAGCCAAGCCAATCCAAGTATGGGCTAGAGCACGATTTGACACTGATGTATTGTTCATGGCTCGCTACATTGACCCAGCCTGAGCAACTTTACAGTTACTCAGGTCAAGCGGGTTATTCCATCTTGAAATTGAACTCCTGCACCGCAAGCACCTCCACAGCGTCTTGTGTGCACTTGTACTGCATCATTGCCTCGCGCACCGCCGCATGGAAAACTTTGGGTCCGGACAGGATGGTGACCTCCTTGACGACACCGTCCTTGATGCGGGCCTGGGCTTTCACCACACCCTCGGTGCCGTCCTGCAGCGCCTTGCGCGGCATCTCAGGGGGCACCTGGGTCGGGCAGGCCACCCCGATGTCGGTGCGATTGGGCTTGGGCGGCGCTGGCGCAGGCGGCGGCGGTGCCGGCGGTGGGGGCGGAGCAATCACCACCGGCGCAGGTGGCGGCGTCGCCGTGGCGACAATGCTTGGTGCATTTGAGGTCGCTGTCGGCGCAACGTCGGGCGGCGGAACAAATGGCGGCGGCGGTGCCTCTGGTTTTGGTACCTCCTTGGGTGGCTCAATTTTCTTTGGCGGCGGTGGCGGTGGAGGTGGCGGTGGAATGATGACTTCCTGAATCACCACCGCCTCCAGGGGTTTTTTGATGAGGTTCAGGCCCTTGCGTGCCATGCCAGACACCAGTGCGTAACCGATTAGCGCGTGGACCACCAGCACCACCACAATACCTTTGATGCGCCGGGATGGGTCCCGGTAGCCATAGCCGTGGGAGACATGTGCGTTCATTTGACAAACTGCTCCGCACCAATCACGGCGATCTTGTTCAGGCCGATACGCCGTGTACTCGACAACACATTGGCAAACACCGCGTACTGTGAGGTTTTGTTGGGGCGGACATGCACCTCAGGCTGCGGATTGAGCTGCGCCACCGCAGTCATTTTTTCATCAAGCTCGCCAGCGCTGACGGGTAAGCCCTGCCAGTACACCGTGCTGTTTCCGTCGATATCGATCTGGATCTTCTCGGGCTTGATCGCATTGGCCGGCGGCGTACCCACCGGCATTTCCAGCGTGACCGAGTGCAACTGGATCGGGATGGTGATGATCAGCATCACCAGCAACACCAGCATCACGTCGATCAGTGGTGTGGTGTTGATGTCCATCATGACTTCGGGTTCACCCGAGCCACTTGAATTACCGACATTCATACTCATAGGAATAACCTGTTCTTTTGCGGCGCTCAGCCGCCCAAGGGCGGCGGCTCAGTGATGAAAGCAACCTTGACAATACCTGCCCGCTGGCACGCCAACAGGACCTTGCCCACACCCTCGTACTGTGCCCCCATGTCACCTCGGACCTGCACCTCGGGCTGCGGATCAACTTTGGATATCTTCTTGAGCTTTTCCACCAGAGCGTCGACGCTGTTGATACGCGCCTCGTAGTAGAAAATGTTGCCCGCCTTGTCCACCGAAATAATCACGTTTTCAGGTTTGCTTTCACGCACCTCGATACGCTCTTTGGGCAGCACCACCGGGATCGAGGTGGTCACCACAGGAATGGTGATCAGAAAAATAATCAGGAGCACCAACATGACGTCCACCAAAGGCGTTGTGTTGATGGTCGACATCACGGCGTCTTCGCCGTTGTCGCCCGAGCTGATGTTCATGGACATGTCAGATTCCAAAAAATGGGCTCAGACCGAGCCCGAAACAAGGTGGCGGACTTGCCGCCTTAGTTCTTGGACACCGAACCGAGCACAACCGAGTGCAGGTCTTGGCTAAAGGCACGCACATCGTCCATCACACCCTTGTTGCGGCGCACCAGCCAGTTGTAGGCCAGCACCGCCGGTACCGCAACAGCAAGACCGATGGCCGTCATAATCAGTGCTTCACCCACCGGGCCTGCCACTTTGTCGATCGATGCCTGACCGGAAATGCCAATCGCGGTTAAAGCGTGGTAAATACCCCAAACGGTGCCGAACAAGCCCACAAATGGCGAGATTGAACCCACTGTTGCGAGCACCGCCAAACCACTTTGCGTGTCGCTCTGGATACGGTCGACCGCACGCTGAATACTCATTGAAACCCAGTCGTTCAGCGGAATGTGCCCCATCAGACCATCATGCTTTTTCAACGCACTGGTCCCTGCATCAGCAATAAAGCGGTAAGGGCTGCTTTCCTCGAGCGCCTTGGCACCCTGCTCAATGGTGCCTGCGGGCCAAAAGTTTTTGGCGGCGGCTTTTGCCTGCCGGGTCATTTTGGATTGCTCCAGCAGCTTGACAATGGTCACGTACCAACTGCCGACACTCATCACCAGCAGCATCAGCAGCACCGTTTTGGCCACAGCATCCGAGGTGCGCCAAAGCGCCTCAAGTCCATAAGGGTTTTCCACGGCTTCAGCTTTGACGGGGGTCGCGACAGCGGCTGTGGTGACGCCAACCTGAGCGGAGGCAGCGTCAGACGCCGGTGCCTGCGCCACAGCGTAGGTGCTGGGCAGCAAGAATCCGAGCGCCAGGACGAACACAAAAAACAAACGACGAACAATGCTGATCTGCACAAAAGTTCCTTTGAAAATTGAATGAATACGCAAATCGCATGCCAAAAAGAGTGCTTTGGACACGATTTCAGAAGTGACTTTCATTATCCATGAACCGCTATTTCTGATTTTTTGAATCCGTCAGAACCGTTATGGACGCCCCGCCCAACACATGCTCGGCACAGGAAGCCGCCAAGTGTATTGAAGCCGAAACAAGCTCTGGCACCGAGTTGTTGTGTCACCGCAACTTTTTTACCAATTTTTTCATAAGTGAAAACCCGCGTTCAAACTCCTGTCACATCAGCAACCTGGGTTCCTTGATAAGTCACCGGAGAAAATTTACGCATTAAAAACAATGACTTACAAATATTTACAAACTGACGACGAGCGCTTTACATGTCGCCCGGCAGAAATTTGACGTTTCAGCCTAGAAAGTTCTGGATTTCAGAGTGGAGAGAATGATGCATCGACCTGATTCCTTGTCCGATTGCAGTCGCAATGCACCATGGACAAAGTTTGGCGATCTCGTTCTGGGTCGGCGACTTGCCGAGCCGGGTTGTTAATTATTTTTTTGGAGTACTCATGAACCACAAGACGCCCAACTTCCGACGAAGCGCGCTTGCGCGCTCAGCCCTGATGGCCTGTAGCGCCATGGCTGCCGTGTTGGCAGTGCCACAAGCCCTCGCGCAGGACGCGAGTCAGCAGCTCAAGCGTGTTGAAGTTACCGGCAGTCGCATTTTGTCGCTAAACGCTGAATCTCCCGCTCCGGTACAAGTTATGAACGCTGCAGACATTGCCGCTTCTGGCGCGGCTAATGTTCAAGAAATTTTGCTGAAAAATCCGGTTTTCGGTACACCTACCATTAGTAGGAACAACTCGAACTTTCAAAACGAAAGTGCTGGTGTTGCGACAGTCGATCTCCGGAATTTGGGAATTGATCGTACTCTGGTGCTAGTTAATGGTCGTCGGTACGTTTCTGGGATTCCAGGCTCCTCCGCCGTGGATCTCAACACGATTCCTGCAGACTTCATAGACCGAATTGAAATACTCACCGGCGGAGCGTCTTCTACTTATGGCTCGGACGCAGTGGCTGGAGTAGTAAACATCATTTTGAAGCGGGGGTTTGAAGGCTTGGCGTTGGACGCGCAGGCAGGTCGGAGCAGTCAGGGTGATGATTCGAAACAAAAAATAAGCCTGACTGCGGGTACCAATCTGGCAGAAGGCCGCGGAAACCTAATGGTTCACTTCTCTGCGAGTAAGCAGGGCGCTGTTTATTCTCGAGATCGGGAGGCTTCCGCAGTGGACCAGTACACAAAAGCTGACGCTGAAACTGGTGATCCAGCCGACCTTTTTACAGCGTATCGGCCGTTTTATTCCAGCTACGCCCCGCAAGGTCGTTTCTTTTATACGGATTCGGTTGGCGCTTCCAAAAACTTGACTTTTGATGCCAACGGCAATGCGATTCCATTTAGCACGAACGGCCCTAACGGAGACGGAGTTGGAGCTACTGGGTACAACCGTTCTGCCATGCGCACTATATCCATCCCGACTGATCGTATGTTGCTGTCAATGAAGGGGGACATGAACTTAGCAGGCTCTCACAGTGCTTTTTTTGAAGGCACCTATGCCAATACCAAGACTCAGACAAGACTAGAGCCGTTCCCATTGGCATCTTCAGACATAGCACCTGGGACAGGAGGACTGATTCCTGGTCAAACGCTTGTAAATGGGATAAAAGTAAGAAACCCATTGCTCCCAGATTCTTTGTATAGCAGGCTCACAGATAGCGATGGCGACGGTTTGGTCGATTACAGTTTCACCCGCCGCATGTCGGATATTGCCAACCGCGGAGCAGCAGCTGACCGTGACACCTTTCGGATTCTAGGTGGGTTTAAAGGTGATTTAACTAACACTTGGTCTTATGAAACATATATGTCCTATGGATTTACAAAAGAGGGACAAACTAGCACAGGTCAAGTAAACACTATGAACTTCTGGAACGCGCTGCAAGCTGTTCCCGACGAGTTCGGAATTCCGGTTTGTGCAGATGCCACTGCACGCGCGATGGGCTGTGCTCCAGCGAATGTTTTTGGTGCAAATACGTTGAGTTCCGCGGCAGCGGCTTATATCAACGCTCCTGCTTCTTTGAATACAAAGGTAACACAGCAATTAGTTGGATTTGTTGTAAATGGTGAACCATTTAACATGCCAGCAGGCCCTGTGGGGATTGCTGCAGGCGCGGAGTACCGCAGAGAGACTTCAAAGACTGAACATGATGCCCTGACTATATCTGGTTTGAACGGTGGCAACGCGTTACCTGATACTGCGGGTAGTTTCAACGTAAAGGAACTATTTGTGGAAGGTCGGATGCCATTATTCAAAAATGCACCATTCGCAAAAACTCTTGACGGAACTATTGCATTGCGCCGCGGTGATTACTCAACCGTTGGAAATACAAATAGTTGGAATGCGGGTTTAGACTGGGCAATCAATTCGACGTTCCGGGTTCGCGCAACATCTTCCGTGTCAACTAGAGCGCCCAACATAAATGAGCTTTACCAAGGACAGTCGCAAACGTTCCCAACTGGCCTGATCGATCCGTGCTCAGGAATTACCAGCGCTAGCACTGGTGCACTTGCAGACAACTGCCGTGTGCATCCAGGTGTAAATGCCAATATGGCTGCTAACAATGGAACTTTCACACTCGGTCAAGCCGATATGCAGGGCGTAAGTGGCTACGATGGGGGAAATCCTGATCTTAAAGCTGAAAAAGGGAAATCGAAAACTATTGGGTTAGTGATTACTCCAAAGACAGTTCCGATGCTAAGGAATTTCTCTTTCACGGCCGATTACTACGATATAAGCATTGATGACGCTATCAACTTACCAGGTCGTCAGTATTTACTGGATCAATGTTATCGCCTAGGTGATGCAGCATCATGTAAGTTTATTACTCGGCGTACCTCGGCATCTGGGGGATACAGTGCTGGATCGCTCGATTTAATAAATCAAGGCGTTGTGAATAGTGGCGGTGAAACTGCGCGTGGGGTAGATATAACAGTCGGTTACGGCGATAAGATTGGCCCAGGTCAGTTGAACGCACGTTTAAGCTATACCCATCTACTCAAGGCGGAGCAACGGGCTACTGCCACTGCTGACTCGGACAGTTCACTTGGTGAGATTGGAAATCCTAAAAATAAGTGGATGCTAAATCTAGGTTACGATTATGGTAAGTTCGCAATAAAATCAACCATCACATATATCGGAAAATCCTATTTGGACGACCAATATATGAACAGTAGTGGCTACCCTTACGAGGCTGGAAAAGTATCCGCAGTCACATATCTGGATTTACAAACAACATACAGCATTAATAAAAAATCACAGCTTTATTTTGGTATTGATAATTTATTTGACAAAAAAGCACCTCCAATAATATCTGGGCTACCAGGTAACTCTACTGGCACAGAGACTGACGCTGGCACTTACGATCCAATTGGGCGTCGCTTTTATGTAGGTTTACGTTATAGCTTGTAATGAGTTAATATATTAAAAAGTTAAGGCCGCTTTGAAATAGATCAAAGCGGCCTTTTTAATATTTAAAACTATATTGCCATCAAAATTACAGATTTTTAATATATTCAGTTTAAATTACTTTTGCAATTCCATTGGAAATTTTATCCTTCAAAAGTTCTCCGTGTCCGCATCCAGATTACTCTGCAAGTTGTACCGGCTGCCTGCCACGGTGTTCTGGTTGATCAGAGCATTCAGCTTTTTCAGCACCGGCTCATCAAGTTTTACCTGTAAGGCACCCAGGTTGTCATCAAAATGGTCAATATCGGTGGTTCCGGGAATCGGGATGATGTGCTCGCCCTGATGCAGCAACCAGGCCAGAGCCAGTTGGGCCGGAGAGCAGCCCACCAGTTCGGCCAATGCATGATATTGGGGCAAAAGCCGAGTATTGTGTGACCAGTTCTCTGCATCAAATCGTGGCATGGCCCGTCGGAAGTCCGCCGCACCAAAACCAGCGGGGTCCAGCGGCTCACCGGCCAGAAAACCCCGTGCCAGCGGACTGAACGCCACAAAACTGACACCCAACTCACGGCATGCCTGCAATACGGCAATCTCTGGGTTGCGGGTCCATAAAGAGTATTCCGTCTGCATGGCGGCGATGGGATGCACTGCATGTGCGCGTCGCAGAGTGGCCGCCGACATCTCGGAAAGACCGATGGCGCGGATATGGCCTTTGTGCACCATGTCGCTCATGGCACCCACACTGTCCTCAATTGGCACGGTCCGGTCCAGTCGGTGTAAATAATAGAGATCAATGACCTCGGTCCGCAAGCGACGCAGGCTTTCCTCGCATGTTTTGCGCAATGTCTGCGGACGCCCATCAATCACCCTCACCCGTTTGCCGTCCCCATTGACATCAACACCCGTCAATCCACACTTGCTGGCGAGGATAAATTGGTTGCGGTGCCTGGACAGTACACGCCCCAACAGGTCTTCGTTGGCCCCGAAGCCGTATAAAGAGGCGGTGTCGAACAGTGTCACGCCCGAATCAAGCGCATGTCGCAACAAGTACTCACCTTGTTCTGCCGTGACAGGTGCGCCATAACCCTGACTCAGATTCATGCAGCCCAAACCGATGGCGCTGACCTCGAATGGTCCCAATTGACGTTGTTGCATTTCCACCTGCCTTTCAAGTACTGAGTTTAGATGACAGGTTTGGCCACTGTTTTTGGCAAAAACTGAATTCGGTCAATTTTGTACCATTTGGTACAAACCCTAATTTGATACGATAATCGCTCATATTTGTACGTTTATCAACTTATGACGGGTTTATTAGCCACTCATTGGGAAGAGCTTCTAGGTAAAGTTAGCCACAACAACGATCAACAGGCGATTAACGATCGTTATGAGCACTCTTCACCTTGTTGGACAAATTTACCACTGGAGACACCATGAATGATCTGATTTCCCACCAATTGGT
>JAGOUM010000006.1 GCA_018061265.1 Rhodoferax sp.
AGCCTTACCGCTTCCATCTTGAATTCCAGCGTGTACTTGGCCCGTTTCCTCGTTTCACTCATCGCGTTCTCCTTAAACTGATTTTTAACCATCAGCTAAGAAGTACGTTTTTCGGGGGCAAGTTCACCATGGAACTCCGCCGTCAAACCGGTGAGCATCACTTGATCGGTTCAGTGACTGGTAACGGGCAGGAATTTCAAGAAAGTCATCGTCAGCTAGGGGCACGTTGCCGAATTCCGCCGATGCCCGCTTTCCTGACTCAGAAATCCTTCGCGGCACTATTGCGCCGTTAGCCCACAGTCTGGACTCCCTCAATAAACTAGGAGTCCATCTTGGAAACCACCGCTGAACACGCCTAAATTGAAAGTGAATTTTGCAGGGCCGACCAAGTATGGTTGTACAAATGCTGGGCCATGAGATGCGGAGGTTGTTTCAAGGCCATTTCTGGCGGGCGTGTACGACGTTCAGTACAGTCACAGTGGTCGCATTCTCTTCCATGATCACAACGTAGTTGGGATGCGCGACCAGCTCAGAAGTGTCGCGCACGCGCCCAAGTCTGCGCGGAAAATTCTCGTCCCCCAACGATTCCACCTGATCATCAATGAGAAACCACATATCGACGCCTGCACTGGGGTTGTCCAGGGCGATGCGAGCCTCGATGGCGTTGAGATCGTCTTGATAGGTTTGTGTGCGAACGACCTGTTTCATTGGGCGTCACGCTGCTTTTGCTTGGCAGCGCGCACGCTTTGCCACTCTTGCGGCGCGATGCGTATGTTGGTTCCATCTGCGAGGCCAGCGCGGGCGGCGGTGACCTTTTTTTCCAGCCAGTCACTGTGTGAAAGCGCTGCGTGCGCGCCCTTCATGCGAAGGGAGGTATCTGGGCGCGTGACGCGCTTGGACTGCGGCTCAAAATTTGCGACGTTGATATTGAACTGAGTGAGGTTGACTTTTTCCCGCATAAAGCGCGCCACCGAGTCCAGGGACGTGAATTGCCGTTCGGTGGTCTTGCCGTCTCGTGCGCGAACGGACACGATGCGCTCTGCTGTACCACACATGACAGTGACCTTGTACACATCTTTGTCGGCGACCACGGTCGCATGCCGTATAGCTCTGGCATCAACCAAATCTTTGAGACTCTGCGGCGTGATGAGGTTTAGCATAATTTTTCAACTCACAATATAAGATAATATGATTGTATCTAGCTTATGAAGTGACAGGTACAAATTTTGCCCACAACGGGGAAATTGCTCAAGAATTCATCCAACCTAAGAATGCATATAGCCGAAAGAAACAGCAATTTTGTCCATCAGAGGCGAATGGAGCGGACGGGATAGGATGGCATTTAAATTCATGAATTGTGCTTCCTTGGAAGCGGGCAATAGTGGTCGGCAGGAAGCGCTGCACCACCGGAGTCAGACCATCACAGGGGCCACTGCGGCATTGAACCCAACAATACTTCTATCCTCGATCGGCTGGCCTAACTCGGTGCGAACACCATGGGGGCTCTCACCTAGGTCACGTGGAATAAACCCGCCACAACGCCATGCCGACGCCACAGCGCTGGCCGTAGCGAGGGCCACGCCCGGCGGCGATGCAGGTCGGGCAATTGAAGTGATGAGCGTGATAGGCTGCCGCCAGTTCTTTCCAGTCCGATGGGTCCTCAGGTGGGTTGGGCGCCTGGCTGGCCGCCTCGTTTGCCGCCGTCAACCAGTCGATCAACATCGCCTTGCTGCTTCGGATGAGGGCGCGCAGGTCGTCAGTCAAATGGCTGGACGGTGCAACTGCCAGTCCCCCGGCGGGTGCCAGGGAGAGGTTCAGGCCAGCATCGGCGAGCTGGGCCACTACGGTTTCAACAGCCTGTGCGGTCATCAAAATATCTCCACGTCATCAAGCTGGCTTGCGCCCGCTGTGTTGTCAACGTCCTGAATCTCGCAACTTGGTGCAACTCTCGCAACTATTGGCGTGGCCTTTTCTGTTGCAGCACGCTCTAACGTGCGTACCACGGTCCAGCGCTTCAAGCCGTTGGTCTTGTTGGCGAGCACCAGGCGCAGGCCGGTGCAAAGCTGGCCGGCGTGGCGCTCAAGCCAGCGGCCCAAGATACGCACGTTGAGTTTGCCGTTTTGACCCGCGATTTCATCTAGTGCATCAAACAATACGGATTGAGCACCAAACAGCTCGGTTGCTTTGGTGATCGCCTGTGCCGGTGAGGTTGGCGTGGTGCCAAAGGTGGCTAGCCATGCATTGAGCAGTGCCGCCAGTTTGGACGTTTCCGGATTCTCCGAGGCCGCCCGGTCAATGGAATCCGCCGGGTCCACAAACAGGGGCAAGTCCATCAAGTTCCGTCCGGATTCCAACATGCGCTCCCGCAGCCAGCACAAAGGCTGGCGCACAAGGTCATCCCACAACTCAAACGACGCAATTCGCCCCTTGGCAACCTTGGGTCTGCCTTCGGCAATGTAGGCCCGCACAATGGTCAGCGCGGCCACCACCAAGGCTTGGCGGTTGCTGCAGACCTCGGTGAACGGGTCAAATTCAAACTCCCGTTTGAAAGGCGTTTCAATCTGAGCATCGAGCCGCACCAACAAAATCCGGCGATGGGTATCACCGGTCAAAACGAGGTTATTGCCTGTCACCAGAAACAGGGAACGGTTGGGCAATTCCACGTTTTCAGAGACACCCAACACGCGGTCAGCAAACAAGGATGATGTTAAAAACGAGTCGATCACCGAATTGCCAAGCGGTTCGCGCACGTTGTCCCACAGCAGCACCTTGGAGCCACCACGCAGGGCGGCAAACAGGCGCTTGCGGCATTCTTCCTCTTCGTTGGTGGGTGGCAGTACGGCGACATCACTGCCGGTGGCCAGCGCGCCGATGCACTTCGCCAACAAGGTTTTGCCAGTACCTGCCGCTGGCGCATCAAAGCCGGTGGCAGGGCAAGTCGGCAATGCCGGGCGCAAACACGCGGCCAACATGGTGGCTAGGGTGACGCCAACTGCAACTTCATCGGCAAAGGGGAACAAGCGGATCGGGTGCCACAGCTTAGCCAGTGCGTCCAGGGCTTGTTCGACGGTGGGTGTTGACGGAACAGTCAGCGGATAGGCTTCAGTAGTAACGTACATCAGCCCGGTTGCCAGATCATGCCCTGGCCTATCAAACACGCTGCCGTCGGGCCGCAAGGTGGGTGCCGTGGTGACGGCTGTTAACTTGAGGAAGTTGCGGCTGCCGTGTTTTGCAATGATGGCATTGGCAATGTAGGTGGGTGCGTCTTCTGGGATTTCTCGTGTGGAGGTGACGTTGCCATCGTCGTCACGCTCGGTTTTGACGCTGTAGAACTCAGCCACCCGGCCTGCATGGTCCACCAGCCAGTCGCGGCTAACCGGCGTGGCCTTGCCGTCGGCGACAAACACAATGGCATTGGTGCCAAAGTCAAACAGTTCACTGCGGTCGCGCAAAACTTGCAGTACGGCATCGGTGGCGTCCACCCGCATGCCTCGACCTAACTGAACCCTTGCAGACTGGCGTCGCAATTCGTAGCGCATACCGCCGTGCCGGTGTGAGAACAGGTCCGGTCGGGTTCCGTTGAGCAGGCGGGCCACGGCCACCCGCTTGTCTGCATCTGGGTCGAGCGGGTCGGCAAAGCGTGTGTTGTGCCAACGGTGTGCGTTATCCAGAAGCTGCGCCACTTTCACCACTTGGCCATCGGCGCACGTCAACTCAAAGTCGCCCATGAGCACCTGATGCACCGCAGCGCGCTCCAGCACGTTAGTGGCTTGTGCCAGTTTGATGCCACCGGTCTGCGCCAATGCAGGTGCTTTGTCTGCTATCCAATGGCGCCGGGCGGCCTCGCACTTTTCAGATACCGCCGCGCGTGCTGCTTTCAGTCCGGCTTGGGCTTGCTTTTTGATGGAGGGCGTGGCGCTGTTGATCAGCAGGCGCAGATTGAATTGGGCCGTTGCGTCTCCGTAAATCACGCCGTCAACCCCGGCGCGGGTAACCCCGTCCACCAGCACCGATGGCCCGGCAAAGTCCAGCCGCTCGGGCTGCCATACTGAGACGTCCACCAGGCAACGCGGCATGCGTTGGCCAGCGGAACCAATGTCGCACCAGCCTGCGCCTGGCGTGGCCCACAGCAGGGCCTCTAACGCTTTGCCCGCTTCTGGGATAAGCGTGGCATCCACCACCGGGATATACAGTCGGTGCCGGTTCAAACCCGACAAGATGCCACCATCCGGGTCAATACATCCTGCCGAGGCACTGGGCCGCCAGAGCATGGGTGCATCGGCCAACGTCGGGGCGGCTGCAATCAATCGGTCACGAAACTGGAGTGGTGACAGTTCGCCGTCCGGTAAACCGTCATGGTCTAGCATCATCACACCAGGGGAGGGTCTGAACTTGAAGTTTTCCCGGGTACGGGCGATGGCACCTGCTTGCTGCGCCTGGACATCGTCCAGCGTGCAGATCGCCATGGTGTCGTCTTTTGTGACGCCCCAGGTGACTGCTTGCGCGCTGGTTAGATTGTTTAGCTGGCCTTTGAGACCGTTCAGATCAGACACGACCACACGCTGCGCCTGGCCACGGCTGAGCATGGCGGATGTCTCTTTTCTCATGGCACCATTGGCGTCCAGGCCAATGATCTTGGTCAACCGGGCCGGGTTGCTGCTGGTGATGACCGTGAAAGCCAGCGGCAGTTTGGGTGACTCTGGGGGCTTGATTTGCTCCACATCAGCCGCGTTTGGCGCTTCGCAGTTGTGAGAGTTGTCTGGAGTTGCGAGATTTTCGGTGTCTATTGCGTGGCCGTCTGATGAAGCCACCACGGGCATGTTGTCCATTTACATCTCCAGTCGACTAACCGCCAAGACGGCGGATAGCCCATACTGGTGAGTCGCAAGTGTGAAAGCGCAATTAAGAATGTAAAAAAGCAAGCACCTCAACTTTTTGCAGCTTCATCCTCATCGGAAAACGCCAATTTTCCCCACTTGCGCTCCAACGGTATTTAGCACCAGCCAAACAGGCTGGTGTCCTTTTTATACTGAATTGAATCGTGTTTATTCAAACAAACAAGCTCACAAAATTCATCGCAGCACTGGCCGCGACACCTGTAGCTGGGATGACTGCCATCACCTGCTGCAAGGTCCGTATTGACGCTGGCCGACTGTTGCAATGGGAATGTCGTGAAAACCTACCTCGGCTGTATCCCAAAATTAACTCGGCGCCATGGTTCAAGCTTGTGGCTCTTGACGGTCGCAGCTTTAAATTTATAGATCGAACCGACCAACTTGACAAGGTGGAAGTATGAACAGGGACGGCACCATCAGAATCAAGCCGATCTATCTTGATTTGCAAGGAACAACGTCTTTTCTATCGCTATCAGAATCTACCGTTCAGAAATTGATTCGTGAAAACGTGTTCCCCAAGCCGCGTTTGCTGTCGGGGCGTCGTGTTGGCTGGTTGGTGAGGGAGCTTGAGGACTGGGCAGAATCCCGGCCGGTCTCTGACGCCCTTCCCCCCCCCAACACCGGTGCAAAGAAGTCTAAAGGGACTCGTACTTTGCAGCCAGCTGAGTGAGCCACTCACGCCGTTCTTTGTCGTACCCATGGATGTTGTAAATGCCCTTGATCCCCGGCTGCATGTGGCCCAGAATCGCCTCTGCCACGGGATCGGGGCAGCCTAACGAGGCCAGCACCGTGCGCGACGTGCGCCTCAAGTCATGGGGCGTCCAAGCGTCCACAGGCATCTTCTCGTAGTTTCGCTCAACTTGCACCGTGTTGTAGCTCATGCGCCTGGCTACGGCCGAGCCGATTACCTGCTGCTTGGAGTGCCCGAGCTTGGTCGGCGCCGGGAACAGGTAACCAGCACTCACAGCCATCCTACGCTGCACAATCTCAAGCGCCCGGCCAACCAGCGGAACACGCAGATCCGTTGCATTTTCATGACGGGCGTTCTTGGTCTTATGTTTGGGCACAGTCCACCACCAGCCATCGGCTTCTTGCGCGATCTCGCCATGCTCCATTGCAACGATTTCAACGCCACGCACGGCAGTCCACAGATACAGCGTCAAAGCGTCAGATAGCAGCGGCGTGAGTTTTGGCATCCAGCCCAGCAGCGCTCCGATCTCAGTCTCGCTAAGCACGCGCTTGACTGTCCCGATCTTCACACCACCTCTTGACTTGCCCTTGGACCGAAGCCGCCCGCGCATGACCAGGCGCCACCAGTTCGGCACCGTTTCAGGAAGCCGGCCGGCGTCAAGGGCATAGTCCCATGCCGCCCCAAGTTCGCCACGCAAGGTCTGAGCGTTAACAGGCGTGCCGGACATTGACTCAAGCAGGTCGAAGGCATCTGAGCGGGTGATAGATTGGGCTGGACGGTCGGCGATGGTATCCAGGTGCTTATTCATCAACCGCCGCATCTCCTTGCGGCTGGACTCGCCCCGGTGCACGTCGACATGCCCGGCAAGGTACTCGTCACAGAGCTTGCGAACCGTGTATGCGGCCTCTTTTTTCTTGGTTATGACAGCGGCCTTGGCCTGCTTCTTAGCCAGCGCCTGGTCATCTCCGGCATCGCGCCGTGACCTCAAAGACTCCCAGGCCATCATGGCAGCCAGTGGCGACATGCCTGGCCAGCGCCCAACCTGAACTTGGCGCATCTTGCCGTCAACCGGGGATTTGTAGCGATAGGCCCAGGCCCACCGCCCGGCGCTTGCGGCGGTCAGCCGAAGGCCAGGGCATTCATCAACCAGCAGGTGTTCACCGGGCTGCAGCAACTTCGCTGCACGAGCATCAAAAGCCATATTAAAAACCTACGCCAAAACCTACGCCAAAAACGCAAGTGTAGGCGAATGTTGATGCTTTTAGAAAATCGATAGGGTCAAAAGTTACGCCGGAAAGTTACGCCGTTTTCCCTATGAAAACCCTAGATTTTGAAGCCTATCCCTCGGAGAAGCTCAGCGGTCTCAAACAGCGGCAACCCCATGATGCCCGAGAAACTTCCGCAGGTTCGTGCAATATGGGCGGCCGCCCTGCCCTGCACTGCGTAAGCACCCGCCTTGCCCATGGGTTCCCCTGTGGCCACATACGCCGCGATCTCCATCGAGGAAATTGGCGCAAACGTCACCCGGGATCGGGACAAGGCCCGATTGCGCCGGTCAGAGGTGCCAATGGCAACCGCAGTCAAAACCGTGTGAGTTCGCCCGGACAATTTCTGCAGTATGTACGTGGCATCTGTAGCGTCAACCGGCTTGCCCAAGATGTCCCGCCCAAGCGCCACAGTGGTGTCAGCGCACAAAACCGGCGTCGACTCCAAACCCAGACGCTGCAGCCGTTTCATCGCGGCATCCAGCTTGAGTTCGGTGACACGCTGCACGTAGCGGACCGGTGCCTCCCCGGGAAGCATCATTTCCAGGCTCTCGGCGTCCTCGTCGGGTGAAGGCAGCAGCATCTCGAAACTGACACCAAGCTGTGTCAGCAGCTGCTGGCGACGGGGGCTTTGCGAGGCGAGATAAACAAACGGGCGCATGTCGACGTTCGATCATTCGCGGTGATAAGGATGATTGGCGTTGATCGACCAGGCACGGTAAAGTTGCTCAACCAGCAACACCCGAGCAAGCGCGTGGGGCAAGGTCAGATCAGACAGACGAATCCGTTCGTGCGCGGCTTGCCGAAATGCCGGGTCGAGCCCGTCTGGGCCACCAATCACCAGGGCAACGTGGTCACCAGACAATTGCCAGCCCTTGAGTTGACCCGCCAGGGCCTGTGTTGTCAGGGTTGAACCACGCTCGTCAAGCACCACAATGCGGAAGCCCTTAGGAATGACCGCCTCGATCCTCGACCTTTCAGCCGCATACAGGGTTTCAATCGTTTTGGAGGCACGCGGCTCAGTCTTGACGGCCTTGAGTTCAAGCTTGATCTCCGGCGGAAAGCGCTTGGCGTAGTCGTCCCAGGCCGTCTCGGCCCAGTCTGGAATGCGCTGACCGACCGCGACGACCAGCAGCCGCACAATCAGGCTTTGCGAGCAGTTGCCTTACGCACTGTCGTTGTTTTGGCCGCAGAGCGTACCCCGGTTTTCTTGGCAGCGGCCTTGGCAGGCGCATTCACGACCAGGGTCCGGACTTTTGGCTTAGCCACTGTCTTGGCGTCTTTTTTGCCATCAGCGCTTATCCCCATTGGCTTTATTGCTCTTGATTTAGAGGCGTTTTCTTTGCTTTGCGCTGCCTTCTTCAATTGTGCTTTGGATGGAAACGCCTCCTCAACACCTTTTTTTGCAGCACTGGAGCGCCGCAGGCTGGCACCAGTTTTGGCACTGCCTTTGACATCAGCGACCGGTTGGTCAATGCCGGTCCTGATGGGCTTGGTGGCTCCGAGCTTCAGGCGAACCGGTTTGTCTCCCCACAACTCTTCAAGGTTGTAGTAGGTGCGAAACGTGGGTTGCATCACATGCACAACCGCCTGACCACAATCCACAATGATCCACTCACCATTGCCCTCACCCTCAACGCGAGGTTTGCCAAACCCTGCCTCACGCACAGCATCCACCACACTCGCCGCCAGCGCCTTGGTCTGGCGATTGGAGGTGCCTGAAGCGATCACCACCCGTTCAAACAAGGGCGACAAATGTTCCGTGTCGAACACCACGATCTCATGTGCTTTGACAGCCTCAAGTCCGTCAACCACTGCCCGTTGAAGTTTCTGAACATCTTTTTTTGCACCGGTTTTTGCCGGTATTGCCGTAACCGGCACAGGTGTCAGAGCGGCAATCTTTTTTGCAGGCGTTTTTTTGGCGGTGACTTTGACCGGCACCATAGGAGCAACGGGGGTGTCGGGCAATGAGGCGGATTTTTTGGTGGTCATCAGGAAATCTGGTAAAGGTGGTGGTCGGCAATATACCGTGCAACGGCATGACACACCATAGGCGTGATGTCTTGCCCGGCTAAAACACTGGCGCGGATGGCGGTGGCACTGATGTCCATGGCGGGCATGGCGACGTGGTGAAACCGGACCTGGCTCGCAACTTCAGCATCAAAAAAGGCATTTGCCCCGATGGAATTTGCGCGATCAGCTACGCATATTGTAGCTGATTCAAGCACTTCGTGCCACGCCTGCCAAGTCGAGAGTGCGCGCGCCTGATCTGCACCAATGATCAGGTGCAGTTGTACACCAGGATAGATCAGCTTAAGTTCACGCAAAGTGTCAATGGTGTAGCTCGGACCACTGCGTTGCACCTCTCGCGGATCCACCACGGCCTGGTCAATATCTGCAAACGCCAGCTGGGCCATCGCCAGCCGGTGCCGCACGTCGGTCAATGTTCGCGTTTTGTGCCAGGCCAGGCCGGTCGGCACCAGGTGCAAGCGCTGCAGCCCGAGTTGTGCACACGCCGCGAGTGCCAGCGCATGATGCGCCAAATGGGGTGGGTCAAAAGCCCCTCCCATCACACCTATGCGCTCAAACACAGGTGCCGTCATCAAATCCAGTCCCGGCGAACCAGGAATTTGCTGTACAACTCAGCCTCGGGGGACCCGGGGGCCGGTACTTGTTGGTACGCCCAGCTCACCAGCGGCGGCATGGAGAGCAGGATGGACTCGCTGCGTCCACCCGACTGCAAACCAAAGTGTGTGCCACGGTCCCAGACCAGGTTGAACTCGACGTAACGCCCACGGCGGTAGAGCTGAAAGGCCCGCTCGCGTTCACCATAGGGCATCGCTTGCCGGCGCGCCACGATGGGCAAATACGCCGCCAGAAAAGCGTCACCCACCGACTGCATCATGGCCAGGCTTTGGGGTGCCGGTAGCTCAGAGAAATCGTCAAAGAAGACACCGCCAACCCCGCGCTGCTCGCTGCGGTGCTTGAGGTAAAAGTACTCGTCGCACCAGGTCTTGAAGCGCGGATATTTGTCGGCGCCAAATGGTGCCAGTGCTGCTTTGCAGGTTTGGTGAAAGTGAATGGCATCTTCCTCAAACCCGTAATACGGTGTCAGATCCATGCCGCCGCCAAACCAGCTCACTGGGGCACCATCACGCGTGGTGGCAGAAATCATGCGCACATTCATATGCACCGTGGGCACATAGGGGTTGCGCGGATGAAACACCAGCGAGACACCCATGGCCTCAAACGGGGCGCCGGCCAACTCCGGGCGGTGCTGGGTCGCTGATGGCGGCAATTTCGGGCCAGTGACATGCGAAAACCCGCAGCCGGCGCGTTCAAACACCGCGCCGCCCTCCAGAATCTGCGTGATGCCCTGCCCTTGCAACAAATCCCCGGGAGCTTTTTGCCAGGGATCGGTCAAAAACTCGCCGCCATCAACCTCCGCAATGGCGCTGGTGATGCGCGACTGCAGGTCCAGCAAATAAGCGCTGACCTGCTGCGGCTGAACTGCCGCGCTGGCAGCGCCGCTCATGCCCCAGCACCCTTGACCGCGCGATGCCCGATGTCGGTGCGGTACTGCGCACCGTCAAAATGGATACCCGAGGTGATTTCGTAGGCACGCTGCTGGGCCAACCGCACGTTGTCGGCCAGCACTGTGACACAGAGCACCCGCCCTCCCGAGGTCTGCAGCGCGCCGCCTGCCAGCGTCGTGCCCGCGTGGAACACACAGGCATCCTCGGTTTCTTTGGGCAAGCCGGTGATCAGATCGCCCTTGCGCGCTTGCATCGGGTAGCCATGTGCGGCCATCACCACCCCCAGCGCAGTGCGACGGTGCCAAGTGAGTTCAACCTGGTCGAGCCTGCCGTGCGGTCCGGGCTCAGTGGCCGCCAGCATCACGTCCACCAGATCGGTTCTCAGACGCATCATGATGGGTTGTGTTTCCGGGTCGCCCATGCGGCAATTAAATTCGAGCGTCTTGGGTTTACCGTGCGCATCGATCATCAGGCCGGCATAAAGAAAACCGGTGTAGGGGATGCCGTCTTTTTCCATGCCACGCACGGTGGGCAGGATGATGTCGCGCATGGCCCGGGCGTGCACGTCGGGTGTGACCACCGGCGCGGGAGAATAGGCCCCCATACCACCAGTATTGGGGCCCAAATCGCCATTTTGCAAACGCTTGTGGTCCTGGCTGGTGGCCAGTGGCAAGACATTTTTGCCATCGACCATCACAATAAAGCTGGCCTCTTCGCCGGCCAGAAACTCTTCAATCACCACCCGCGGCATGGCCACCCCATCGTCTCCAGCGTTGTGGCTGACCCCCAGAGAATCGTCCAGCAGCATAAAGTCCACTGCGGCATGGGCTTCGGCCAAAGTCATCGCCACCACCACACCTTTGCCTGCAGCCAAACCGTCGGCCTTGACAACAATGGGTGCGCCTTTGGCGTCGAGGTAGGCATGCGCCAATTCGGCGTCGGTAAAGGTTTCGTACTCTGCCGTCGGAATGCCGTGCCGCTTCATGAAGGCTTTGGAAAACGCCTTGGAGCTCTCGAGCTGCGCGGCGGCCTGAGTCGGGCCAAACACCCGAAGTCCATGGCGACGAAATTCGTCGACGATGCCCGCCGCCAGTGGTACCTCCGGGCCGACCACGGTCAACAGAATTTTTTGCGCCAGCGCCCACTCGCGCAGCGCCAGCACGTCAGTGATTGGAACGTTCTCAAACTGTGGGTCCTGTGCGGTGCCTCCGTTACCCGGTGCCAGGTAGATGCGATGGGTTTTAGGCGATTGAGCCAGTTTCCAGGCCAGGGCATGCTCTCGACCGCCTCCACCAACAACAAGGATTTTCATACGGGCTCGGTGTCCAGGTCTGCGTTGTGATAAACCTCCTGGACATCGTCCAGATCTTCCAGGGCATCGAGCAACTTTTGCATTCGGGCTGCCTCGTCCCCAGTCACCTCAATCGGGTTCTCCGGGCGCAGAGTCACCTCGGCATCATCAGGGGTAAGACCTGCAGCCATCAAGGCATTTTTGACCGTTTCAAAGTCCGCAACCGGGGTGATAACTTCAATGGCACCGTCTTCGTCGGTGATGACATCGTCGGCGCCTGATTCAAGGGCGACTTCCATGATCCGGTCTTCGTTAGCGCCTGGTGCAAAAATGATTTGCCCGCAGTGCTTAAACTGAAACGCCACCGAACCCTCGGTGCCCATGTTGCCGCCGAATTTTGAAAACGCGTGGCGTACCTCGGCCACGGTGCGTACCCGGTTATCCGTCATGGTGTCAACAATGATGGCCGCACCACCAATGCCATAACCTTCGTAGCGGATTTCTTCGTAACTCACGCCGTCCAGGCCACCGGTGGCCTTGTCAATGTTGTATTTGACACGGTCAGCGGGCATATTGGCCGCCTTGGCCCTCTCAACGGCCAGGCGCAAGCGCGGATTGGCCGACAGATCACCACCACCGGCGCGTGCCGCCACGGTGATTTCGCGGATGATGCGCGTCCAGATCTTGCCGCGTTTTTCGTCCTGGCGGCCCTTGCGGTGCTGAATATTGGCCCATTTACTGTGTCCTGCCACGTCGAAATCCTTCAAAAGTTCGTTACGCTATTGGCTCCATTGTACTTTTTGAGCCCGCCATGCCCGAACCCATCCTGATTGCGCAAAACGGCAAAACCCAGTGTTTTCTGCTGCCCGACAAAGCCAACCGCCACGGCCTGATCACCGGTGCCACCGGCACCGGCAAAACCATCACCCTGCAAACGCTGGCCGAAGGGTTCTCCAGACTTGGCGTTCCCGTCTTTATGGCCGACGTCAAGGGCGACCTCACCGGCATCTCGCAGGCTGGATCTTCAACGACCAAACTGGCTAAGGTGCTTAAGGAAAGAGCGCTTGAGACGCCTGAATACACCGCTTTTCCCACCACCTTGTGGGACGTGTTTGGCAAGCAGGGCCATCCGGTTCGTGCCACGGTAAGTGATCTGGGGCCGCTGCTGCTGGCACGTATGCTCAACCTCAACGAAACCCAGGCGGGTGTGCTGCAACTGGTGTTCAAGATTGCCGACGACGACGGCCTGCTGCTGCTGGACATGAAAGACCTTCGCGCCATGTGCCAGTATGTGGGCGACAACGCCTCTGAATTCACCACCGAATACGGCAACGTCAGCGCCGCCAGCATTGGCGCCATCCAGCGCGGCCTGATGCAGATCGAACAACAAGGTGGCGACCAGTTTTTCGGCGAGCCGATGCTCAATATCGCCGACTTCATGCAGACCGATGGCAGCGGTCGTGGTGTGGTCAATGTGCTGGCCGCCGACCAGCTGATGAATTCCCCGCGCCTCTACAGCACTTTTTTGTTGTGGCTGCTGAGCGAACTGTTTGAGACCCTGCCCGAGGTGGGCGATCTCGACAAGCCCAAACTGGTGTTTTTCTTCGACGAGGCGCACCTGCTGTTTGCCGATGCGCCCAAGGTGCTGATTGAGCGCATCGAGCTGGTGGTGCGGCTGGTTCGCTCCAAGGGCGTCGGTGTGTATTTTGTGACCCAGAACCCGCTGGATATTCCCGACAGTGTCTTGGCGCAGTTGGGCAACAGGGTGCAGCACGCGCTGCGGGCGTTCACGCCGCGTGACCAGAAGGCGGTCAAGTCCGCCGCCGACACCATGCGTCCCAAGGCCGGGCTGGACGTGGCCGCCGCCATCACCGAGCTTGGCGTGGGCGAGGCGCTGGTGAGCTTTCTGGATGAAAAGGGGCGCCCTACCGAGACCGAACGGGTCTACGTGTTACCCCCGGCCAGCCAGATCGGGCCGATCAATGCAGAACATCGCCAGGCGCTTCTGGCGGAGTCGATCGTGGCGGGCGTGTATGAAAAGACCATGGATCGGGAATCGGCCTTTGAAAAACTCAAGGGCCATGCAGCTGCCCGAGCCGAAAAGTCGGACAAAGCCAGCGCATCAAGTTCCTCAGCCGCTCCAGCGGCAGGCAGCGACGCGAAAAACTCAGAACCTCAGGACAGCGGATTTTTGAGCAGCATCGGCTCTGGACTGGGCAATTTGCTGGGCGGCGGTGGCGGGCGACGCACCTCGGCAGGTGAGCAACTGTTCAAAAGTGCCGCCAGCTCGATTGGCCGGGAAGTTGGCCGACAGATTATCCGCGGCGTGCTCGGCGGTATATTTGGCGGTAAACGCTGATTCACATCACAGGAAAACAATCCATGAGTACAACAGACCCCCTGGTTAACGTCATCAACCACCCACTGGTGCAGCACAAGCTGACCCTGATGCGACGCAAAGACGCCAGCACCAATAGTTTTCGCACCCTTCTCAATGAGTTGGCCATGTTGATGGCCTATGAGGTGACACGCGACATGCCGATGCAGGACGTGGAGATCGAAACACCGCTGGAGTCGATGACCGCCAAAATGATCGATGGAAAAAAACTCGCGCTGGTGTCGATCCTGCGCGCTGGCACTGGCATCCTGGACGGTTTTTTGAGTGTGGTGCCAGGAGCGCGGGTGGGTCATATTGGCCTGTACCGCGACCCCGCGACCCTGCAAGCCGTCGAGTACTATTTCAAGATGCCCAAGGAGATGCCCGAGCGCGATGTGATCGTGGTTGACCCGATGCTGGCCACCGGCCACTCGGCCATCGCCGCCATCAGCCGCATCAAGGCGCTGGCACCCAAATCGATCAAGTTTGTCTGCCTGGTGTCCTGCCCGGAAGGTGTGGCAGCATTGCGCGCTGCTCACCCCGATGTGGCGATCTTCACG
Source organism: Rhodoferax sp. (assembly GCA_018061265.1). Lineage (GTDB taxonomy): Bacteria > Pseudomonadota > Gammaproteobacteria > Burkholderiales > Burkholderiaceae_C > Rhodoferax. The sequence goes on from JAGOUM010000006.1 coordinate 14,616, forward strand.
GCGGCCATCGACCGCCAGCTCAACGACCACGGCTACATCCTGCCCGGCCTCGGTGACGCCGGTGACCGCATCTTTGGAACGCAGTGAGTTTTCTATAAGAAATTGGGCTATAGCGCTTATTGAATAAGCAGTTATAGCTCTCTTTTTTGTTTCAGTTGTCCGTTGAAATAGTCCTTGGGCCGACGGCCTGTCACAGCCCGAAAAGCAGCATAAAACGTGCTCATCGAGCGAAATCCGCCTGCCTTGCAAACTTGTGCCATGCCCTGTACCGGCAACGCCTGGTAGTGGCGCATCAGATAGTCAATGCGTGCCCGATGGATGAACGCATAAAACGTGGTTTGCAAGCCCTGGTTCAAGGCGAAAGAAATCTGGTTTCTGCTGTAACCGGTGGCATTGGCCACATCCTGCAAATTCAAGTCTGGACGCAGAAACGGCTGGTCGCGCTCAAAATATGTCGCCAAGTCGTCCAGTAGATACCCCAGAGCCCGCGCCGTCAAGCCGATTTTTTCGGCTGACTGTGTCGGCGCTACGCTGTCGCTGGGCGACCGAGCGGGTAGCGCGTACTCCTGAATTTCAATAATCAAGGCACGGCGCACACGGACCACGTCGCAAGCACGAATCTGCAGCAAGTCATTGCCGCTGGCAGAGCGGATGGTTTCCGAATACTGCAAAACGGCAGTGTCACCGTCCACCCGGATGGCATCGGTGTAAGTTAACGAGTCGAGTCGGGAGCGCTGGATGACTTGTGTGATGTGCTTGCGCAAGCCCGCACCGGTGTAGCTTTTGCTGGTGTAGTGGTCGGTCAACACCATGTCCGGGTCGTACAGGGCAAAAATGCCTTCCAGATCACCCGCTGCCCAACGCTGATTGTGTTTTTCAACAATCAATCGGGTCTGTTGCTGCGAATCTGCATCCGGCTTCATGGCCGCCTATTCTGACGCAGGCAGAGTGTGCGATTCAGCGCTGCGCCACTGCCACCGCGTCCTGAATGCTGGCTTGTTCCGACGGCGGATTGGCCGCCACGGTCCGGATGGCATTGGCTATGGCCAGGCAGCTGTGCTCGAAAACCTTGGCAGGCATCGTCAGCGCCGGTTGCAGCCGCAAGTGCCACTTGCCGCGCTGTGTGATGCCCAACACCCCCCGGCGCAGGCATTCATGGTGCACCGCCAGCTGAAACGCCGGGGCTGGCGCAATGCTGTGCTGATCCACCACAAACTCAACCGCCGCCATGGCCCCCACCGCGCGAACATCGCCCACCTGTGCCAGCTCTGATTTGAGTGGGCCAAGTACTTGCAAAAAAATGCGCTCCAGCTTGCGCACGTTGTCCAGCACCGGGCCAGCTTCGAGCAGTTCAATGCCTGCCAGCGCACCGGCGCAGGCAGCAGGTGCAAAACCGTAAGTGCTGCCCAGGTGCAGCTCGGTATCACGCATGACTTCATCGGTGCCCAGAATCGCCGCAATAGGCTGACCCCCTGCCGCAAACGCCTTGCCGAGTAACAACAGGTCGGGGTCAATGCCCTCCCAGCGTTGCATGGCAAACAGATGGCCACAGCGGCCCATACATGTCTGCACTTCATCCAGACACAGCAACCAGCCCCAGCGTTTGCAAAGTTCGCCCAATCGGTCCCAGAAGCGTTGCGATGGCGCGTGGATGCCGCCTTCGCCCAAAACCGGTTCAATCAAAACACCGGCCACCTGGCCAGGATGCACTTGCTGCACCAGCAGATAGTCCAGGTAATCCAATACCTCACACTCGTCAAAGGGACCAGGGCCACGCCGGAACGGCGAGCGAAAGCGGTTGGGGTACGGCACCATCACCATGCCCGATACAAACTGTGTCCGCCCTGATGACACATTGGACAAATCGCTGGAGGCACCCGCCGTCATGTAAGTGGACTCACCATGGTACTGCCCGCCAAAGGTGATGATGAGCGGGCGGCGGCTTGCCTCGCGCATGAACTTCACCGCCCCTTCCACCGCCAGGGTGCCAGAGACCGAGTATTCCACCCGGTTGAGCCTGCCGGGTGCGATCTGGCCGAGTTTTTCAACCAGCGAAAACGCCGCCTGATTGGGTAACCACCCGCTGATTTGCATGCCGTGGCGGTCCCAGGCCGCCTCCATGGCGGTCTTGATTGAAAAGGGGGTCGGGCCAAAAGGTGATGCACCCCACGCCGACATGTGGTCGGCAAAGGTGTTGCCATCAGCGTCAACAATCAGATAGCCGCGTTTGGCGGTTTCGGCCAGCGGGTAGGTTGCATGATCGGCATTGCTGCCCGTCAGGTGTGGGTCATAGCGGTCAAACAGGGCCTGACTGGCAGGGCCCGGCAATGGGGTGTTTACTACTGGCAGTTCCTCAGACAAACAATAGGACATCTTCATGGCAAACCTTGCAGGCGGCAAATAAAACTGCCATTGTGCGGTGAGTTCAAGGCTCGGAAAGTGGCTGCGGGTCCGCTCGAAAACAGTTTTTGTATTGGCCGCACGCCATCGCCCGGTGTCGCGGTCGGGCGCGTTGGCGCACCATCACTCTGGCGCAATCATTTCGGCGTAATCGTACAAAGCGCTCAAAATGGCTTCGCCACGTTCGTCCGTGGATTCAGCGAGTTGGTCCATCTGATCAAACAATGCCGAAATGCTCAGTGCCCCGCCTGCCCCTTCAAGCAGTCGAGCGGCGCGGTTGGCCTCCCAGCGGGCCAATTCATCGGCATTAAGGAAGTCCGGGAAATTGCGCGCCCGGTAGCGCCAGAGCAATTCATGCAAACGGGCATCATCAAAGGCCGGCCGCGCCAAGGCCAGTTGCTCTGGCGCGGTATGGCGCAAGTCGTTCAGGCGGCGACGGTCCGCATTGCCGAGAAAACCGCCGTAAAGATCCTCGTCCACATCCACAGACCCGACAGTGTCGCGTTGGAAGACTTCGGCCCAGATGGCACTCATGTCGGGCAAGTCACGCGCAGTCGCCGCATTTTCAAGCTGGTGTGCCACATCGATGTCCCACTGCCGGGCCATGGCAGGGCTAAGCACTTTGAGTTGGCTCATGACCATGGGCGACTTGTTGATATGTACGGACTTGACAGGCAGCCGTTGCACACCCTCAGGCAAGTCGGCGCTGCGGGTAAACAGTCGTTGGCGAATCTGTTCGGCGTTGAGCGAGCCGAGTTCACGCGGGTCCTGCGCCAGGTCCCAGGCCAGCAGTTCGTTTTTATTGGCCGGGTGCATCGCCAGCGGCCACATCAGTGCCAGGCAACCCCGCTCGGGTTTAAACATGCCGGAAATGTGCCAGAACGGTCGGGCATTGGACTGGGTTGCAGGCAAGCCCAGCTCGCTAAGAACCCGGTCCTTGCGGTGCAGTCCAAAACAAAAGTCAAACAGTCGGGGCTGGGCGGACTTGATCAGTCTCGCCATGGCGATGGTGGCGCGCACGTCACTCAAGGCATCATGGGCTGACTCATGCAGCAGACCATTGGCAGCGGTCAGATCGGTGAGTTTAAAACTCGGTTTTCCCTCCGCATTGTGTGGCCAGTGAATGCCCTCGGGGCGAAGGGCGTAGGCGGTACGCACCACGTCCAGCAAATCCCAGCGGCCACAGTCGTTTTGCCACTCACGCGCGTAGGGGTCAATCAGGTTGCGCCAAAACATGAAACGAGTGATCTCGTCGTCAAAGCGGATGGTGTTGTACCCGACACCCACGGTGCCTGGCCAGGCCAGCAGTTGTTCAATCTGCGCGGCAAACTGGTGCTCCGGGAGACCTTTTTCCAGGCACATCTGGGGAGTGATGCCGGTGATCAGACAGGCTTCGGGCTCGGGCAAAAAATCATTGGCAGGCCGGCAAAACAGCATCACCGGATCGCCCAACTGATTGAGCTCGGCATCCGTGCGGATGGCCGCAAACTGTGCCGGGCGCGCGGTGCGGGTGTTGGCACCAAAAGTCTCGTAGTCGTGCCATAGAAAGGTATGCGCCATCGTTCAGGTGCCTGAAAAGCTATGTTATTTAAAGCGACCAACCTATGATGAATATGGGCTGGAATATGATTTCATCATTTTCTTCGGGCAGAGCGCACACCCGGCAGATCCGCCACCAGGCCCAACACCTTGTGCAGTCGCCCGGAGTCTGCGACCTCGATGGTAAATGTCATCCAGGCGACGCCTTTGATGGATTGGGTTTGAACACCGGTGACATTCATCTTCTCCTTGGTGAATACCTCTGAAATATCGCGCAGCAAACCCTGACGGTCCTGCGCTTGCACTGCAACGTCGACTGGGTACACCGAATGGTGGGCGGCATGACCCACACCCCAATCCACCTCGATCAGGCGTTCACCATTTCTTGCCAGCAGTTCGCGCAGATTGGTGCAGTCGCGGCGATGCACACTCACCCCTTTGCCACGGGTGACAAAGCCACAAATGGCATCGGGCGGTGCCGGTTTGCAGCACTTGGCCATTTGTGTCATCAATGAGTCCACCCCCACCACCAGCAGGCCACCCTTGGCCGGGTTGTTCTCGGCGCGTGACTTGCGCAACAGGGGGGCGTTGGCGTCAAACTGCGGAGTTTCGGGAGGACGCAGCACCTGCTCGATGCTGCGCAGTGAAAATTCGTCCTTGCCGACGTCTTCAAACAAGGACTCCGCGTTGCTGAACCCGAGTTGTACCGCCAGATCGTCAAGCTTGAGCGCGGTTTTTCCTTCACGCTGCAGCAGTTTTTCCACCGCCTCGCGGCCCTTGGCCACCGTTTCCGACAAGGCCAGCGCGTTGAACCAGGCACGTACCTTGGTTCTGGCACGGTGGCTGACCAGATAACCGAGCTCGGGGTTCAGCCAGTCGCGGGATGGTCCCCCCTCCTTGGTCGCGGTGATCTCGACCGTCTGCCCGTTTTTCAACGGTGTGTGTAAAGGCACCATGGCACCATCGACCCGTGCACCACGGCAACGATGGCCCAGGCTGGTGTGCACTGTGTAGGCAAAGTCCACCGCAGTGGCACCTTGTGGCAACTCCACTATGGCCGCATCCGGTGTGAGCACGTAAATCCGGTCGTCGAGCAATTCCGGCGCTTGCGACGGCGAGCCTGACAAATCACGTTCCCAGGCCAGTAGCTGGCGCAGCACCGCAATTTTCGCGTCATAACTGCCGCTGGCCGTCACGCCGGCATAACCCTTGGCGCCGGCCTCCTTGTAGGCCCAATGGGCAGCGACGCCGTTCTCTGCGTGATCGTGCATGGACTGGGTGCGGATCTGGATCTCGGTGGCTTTGCCGCTGCTGTCGCGCACCACGGTGTGCAGTGACTGGTAACCGTTGACCTTGGGTTTGGCGATGTAGTCATCAAACTCCTCGGCAATCGCGGTAAAGCGGCTGTGCACCCAGCTCAGGGCGCCATAACACTCGGGCACAGTGGCCACCAGGACCCGCAGGGCGCGTACATCGTAAACCTGCGCAAAGTCGAGCGACTTTCCACGCATCTTCTTGACGATGCTGTAGATGTGCTTGGGTCGACCTGAGACTGTGGCCCGCATGCCGTTGGCGTTCAACTCGGATTCGAGTTCGGTGCGCATCTGCTCCACGCTGGCCTCGCGTTGCACCCGCTTTTCGTCCAGCCAGCGCGCCACCTGCTTGTAAGTGTCAGGTTCCAGGAAACGAAAGGCCAGGTCTTCCATTTCCCACTTGATTTCCCAAATGCCCAGGCGGTTGGCCAGCGGTGCAAAAACCTGCAGTGCTTCGGAGGCGATGCCGTCGGGCACCGGCAGCTTGGTCGCGGCAAAGTAGCGCAGGGTTTGCAGACGTGAGGCCAGTCGCAGCAACACCACCCGCAAATCGCGTGAAAACGCCAGCAACATCTTGCGCACGTTTTCGGTCTGAATGGCTGCCGACTCGGGTGACGCTGTTTGGGCGTTGGCACCGACCACTGCGGTTAACCGGGCCAACCTGGCCTGGCGCTGTACTCGCACCAGTTTGGCGGTCTCGATCGCCAGGGCAGCAAAGTTGTCACCGAAGGCTTTGGTGATGACTTCCTGCGGTTTGTTCAGGTGATCGCAGGCATAGACCAGAAAACTGGCGGCCTGCATGACCTCCGAACCGCCAATGCGCTGCAGTATCCGCACCATGGCGTCGGCATGGTCGAGGATGGGCTCCCCGGTATCCAGCAGTTCACCCGCCAGCAGGGGCTCGGCAAATGCACGGGCGCGGGTCACCGCCAGTGTCGGATGCACTGACTCCTGTCGGGTTGCCGCGATGAGTGCGGTCTGGTCTGCCGATGGAACTGCCCGGGTCCCGGTGATGTCCTCGGCAGGACCACTTGCGGTCTGAGTACTCTTCATTGGTCAGTCAATCCAGCAGAAATTCCAGCACGGCCTCAATCTGCTCTGGCGCCACAAAAGTGGGTGCATGGCCGACACCGGCAAATTCGACCAGGTCAGCCTGTGGCCCGCGCCGTGCCATAGCCTGGGCCGTCGCCTGCGAGAGCAAGTCGGAGTCGGCACCACGCACCAGCAAGGTGCGTGCGCGGATCTGGTCGTACAACTGCCACAAAGCGGCCTCGCCTTGCGCCGATGACTCCGGCGTCATCGCCTTGAACGGCAGCGCCAGCGCCGGGTCGTAGTGCAGGGTCAAACGGGTACTGCCATCACCCAGGGGTTTGAGTTGCGGCCGGGTCAGCGCCAGCCATTGTTCTGGCGTATGAGGGCCGAAACTGCTCGACACAGCCCACAAGGCGTCGGCCGCCTGCTGTACATCTGCAAAGGCACCCGTGCGCCCAAGGTACTGGCCAATACGCTGGAGCGACTGCCATTCGATCGTCGGCCCAACGTCGTTGAGCACCAGCCGACGAATGCGTGCAAACGCTGGCAATTCTGGCTGGCCGGCAACCGCCATGCCGATTAGCCCACCCATGCTGGTACCAAGCCAGTCAAGCGTACTGGCTTGCAGTTGCGACAACAGCTGCAGCATGTCTGCCGCGTAGGTGCCCAATTGGTAAGCTTGGGGGTCTTTGAGCCAGTCACTCTGACCACGTCCGACGACATCAGGACAGACGACACAAACCGCATCACCCGATCTTTCCAGCACCGCGCGGGCAAGGGTGTCAAAGTCACGCCCCTGGCGTGTCAGGCCGTGCACACAGACCAGTACATGCCTGGCATGCGGCTCGCCCCATTGCCAGTAAGCCATGCGGTGGCCACCGTTAGCGTCAGGACATTGAACAAAGTGCAGGCGGGGTTCGGACATGGTGTTGGCGAAGACAGGATAATGGCGGAGCCGATTCAGGCGCGGCCTAATGGCCACAAGAGTCAGCATCCTAATTCAAAGTCAGGGCTTGTCCGTCGTTGCCGGTGGCCCCACCCCATTCATTTTCGGAGTTATCCCATGCTCAAAGGAAAAACAGCACTTGTCACCGGCTCAACCAGCGGGATCGGACTGGGACTCGCCCGGGCGTTGGCGGCCCAGGGTGCCAATATCGTACTGAACGGGTTTGGCGAAGTGGAGGGACCGATGGCGGAGGTGTCGGCGATGGGTGTACAAGTGGCTTACCACGGCGCAGACATGAGCAAGCCCGCCGAGATTTCGGACATGATGGCCGCGGCACAGGCGCAATTTGGTCGGGTGGATATCCTGGTCAATAACGCCGGCATCCAGCATGTGGCTCGGGTAGAGAATTTTCCGGTGGAGCGATGGGACGCCATCATGGCGATCAATCTGAGCAGCGCTTTTCACGCGACCCGCCTGGCATTGCCGGCCATGCAGGCGGCGGGCTGGGGGCGCATCATCAATGTGGCCTCGGTTCACGGCCTGGTCGCTTCGGCTGAGAAAGCGGCCTATGTGGCCGCCAAACACGGTGTGGTGGGCCTGACCAAGGTCACTGCGTTGGAAAACGCCACCACCGGAGTGACCTGCAACGCCATTTGCCCGGGTTGGGTGCTCACGCCGCTGGTACAAAAACAGGTCGATGCCAAGGCTGCTGCGTTGGGTGTCTCCAATGAAGAGGCGACCCGTCGCCTGCTGGGTGAAAAAGAACCGTCGATGCAGTTCACCACTCCTGAAGAATTGGGGGCACTCGCCGTGTTTTTCTGCTCGCCTGCTGGCGCCAATGTTCGGGGAGTTGCCTGGAACATGGATGGCGGCTGGACTGCACAGTAAATGATAGCGAGTTTTGAACGCCAAATAGAATAGCAATAAGTACCCGTGGATATTGGGCCAAAGCCCAATTTGATATCAACCCGCCTGACGGAATGCCATCACCGCTTGATTACGCAGGGTGCGCAGCATGGCAAGCTCTTTGTCGTCCACTTGCAGGCCACCAAGTTCAGCTTTGTCGGCATAAATCAGGCCAAATGGCCGGCCCTTGAGCTGCAGCGGCAGGATCAGAAACGTTGGCGCGTCATAGAGTTTTTTATACCAAAGTGGCAGCCGCTGGCTGATTCTGCTGTCGCTGGTATCACTGATCAGCGTGTCCGCCCCCTTGTTGCACACCGTGGCAAACAGATCGGGCACGCCCGTGCCACTCATCGGCACACAAAAGGACTTGACCACACCCTCGACACCTGGCCCCAGACCAAAACGTCCGGTCAACATGTCGGTCTTGGTGTCGCGCATACAGAAGATGACCCGGTGAAAATCCAGCGCCCGGTACATTGCCTCAAGAATCATGCGCAACACGTCGGCCAGCTTGAAATCCTCCACCATGGCATTGGTAATGTCCTGAATGCCCGCCGCCAGGGTTTGTGTCACATGGTCTGCCTTGACCATGGTCGGTGCAAGACGTGCCTCGTTCACGTCAATCACCTGGGTCGCCTGTAATTCAGTCGCCGCGAGCGCATCCTGGGTGTATTCGACATGGGCCGACGAGGTTTCGGTGCCGACTCGCAACAAACGCGCTGCAGGTGCGTCCTGGCGCACGCGAAGTTCCATCGCTTCGGCCAGGTCGATGAGCTTCTTGCGGGCGTTGGTGGTGGCCCCCTGCAACTGCTTGAGTGGCAAACCCAAAGCCCGGCTGAACTGTTTGGCGACCACTTCAAGGCGCTGCTCCACCACCGCCGGATCAGCGTGCAACATGGCATCGGCCATTTCATTGGCGGCTCGGGCTCCCCAGCGCAACCGCGACGCAGCGTCTTTCGGCGCGACACTGGGCGGTTCTCCGGAGGGTTTGGCGATGCAACGCTGAATACTCTCTGGCAGACCCCATGCTTTGGAAACGCCCAGCCCCAAAGCCTCGAAACTGATGCCCAGCACTTTGCTTGAGGCCAACTCCTCCGTGATCGGGTTACGCGCAGCCTGCACCAGCGCACGGATGCTGGCCGATTCTTCGGGAAAGTAGAACTGCGACAGCATTCGGCCCAGATTCTGGAATAAAGCACCAATAAATGCCTCTTCACCTTCGGTCGAGGTGGCACCCAGCTCCGCAGCGATAGACCCGGCCATCAAGGCCCGCAAAAATTCTTCCTTCAACAACTGGGCATTGGCCTTGTCCTGCATGTGTTCAAGCAGCACCAGACTCAATGCCATATTGCGAATGCCGTTGAACCCGACCAGGGTGACCGCCCTCGACACGGTACCAATGCTGTTACCGCGTGCGTAATGCGCACTGTTGACCAGTCGCAGGAGTTTGTTGGTCAGGGCAACGTCCTTGAGGATTTCGTTGGTGACACTGCTGATGCTCTCTTTCTCCGAGGACGCCATGCTCTGGATGCGCACCACCGACTCCGACAGTGCGGGAAAGTCACTTTTGTTGCGCATCCGACGCAGCAAAAACTCGAGTGTGCTGTTATTGCCAGTGGATGGCGAATCCCCCACGGGTGCCGCCTGGTTCCTGGCCGACCACTCCAGCAGTGCGTCGAGAAACAGCTGGGCACTGGGAAAGCGCTGTTGTGGCTCGAATGCAGTCGCCCGCAACAATATGGCCCGTATCGGGCCGTCAATCCGCTCTTGCAAATCCTGCGGCAACTGCAAAGGTTGCTGCGCAGCCAAGCGCAAGGCCGTGGTGAGGTCTTTGCCGGTGCGCAAGGGAGTGCCTCGCAGCAGCTCTCCCATCACCAAACCCGCCGCATACACATCCATCAGTGGTGTCACCGCCTCTCCCCGCACCGCCTCGGGTGCCATGTAGGCAGGACTACCAGCGACATCGGCTTCTTTACCGGCGGCGGTGTTGACACGGGTTGCGATCCCAAAATCCATCACCTTGGCCCGTCCCTGGCTGTCGATCAGTACGTTGGACGGCTTGAGGTCACGATGAACCACCCCATTGGCATGCGCCATCACCAGCGCGCTCAAAATGTCTTGCATGACGGCAATCGCCTGTGCTGTCGGCATCGGCCCCTCAGCCACGAGTTGCTGGGCCAAGGTCTGCCCGGCCACATATTCAAAGACGAGATAGGGAAACTGGTCCTGCAAATCGGCCTCAAAAACCGGCACGATGTTGGGATGCGTCAGTCTGCTGACACTGCGTGCCTCCTGCAACCATTGGTTGACCGAACTGGCACTGGACGGCTCTGCGGGCAGCATCAGTTTGATTGCCACCTCACGCTCAAGCCGCGGGTCATAGGCCAGCCAGACCTTTGCCTGGGCACCCTGCCCCAACACCCGACGAAGTTCAAATCGCCCCAGGGTGTTGGCTTCATTGACTGGACCAGAACCAGCCCGTCTGGGTGTCGAAAACGGTGAAAAATCAACCAAGGTAGTCTCTCGTCATTAAGCAGTTTGTTCAATGTACAACAAAATATTTGTAACAGCTTGTCAATGACACGCGAAAAGTGGGCGCACAAAGTTGCGCTGCCGCGCAAAATGCGCGCTGTTACAAATTCAAGTGAAGCAAGTATGGTCGCCACTACAACTCGTGTTGACAGAATTCTGGTCGTTGACGACGACGCACGTATTCGTGATTTGCTGCGGCGCTACCTCACCCAACATGATTTTGAAGTGCTGCTGGCCGAGGACGGCCGCGCGATGCTGCGTGTGATGCAACGTGAAACCGTTGATCTGATTGTGCTGGATCTGATGATGCCTGGTGAAGATGGCCTGACCGTCTGCCGCAAGTTGCGCAGCGCCAAAGATCTGACACCGGTGATCATGCTGACCGCCAAGGGTGAGGATATTGACCGCATCGTGGGTCTGGAAGTTGGGGCCGACGACTATCTTGGCAAACCATTCAATCCACGCGAACTTCTGGCGCGCATCCACGCTGTGTTGCGGCGCCGCCCAGTCGCAGAACCTCCTGCTTCCCCTGCCGGCGACCGGGAAGTTGTCAGCTTTGGGCCCTTCACTTTTGACCTGAGTGCGCGAACACTGCAAAAGGGTGAGCAGGATCTGGCGTTGACCAGTGGTGAATTTGCCATGCTCAAGGCCCTGGTTCGCCACCCTCGTGTCGCCTTGTCCCGGGAAAAACTGGCGCAGCTTGCACGGGGTCGGGGATTCGAACCCTTTGATCGCAGCCTGGACGTACAGGTGTCACGCCTGCGCAAGTTGATCGAAGTGGATGCCACGGCACCGCGTTTTATCCAGACCGTCTGGGGAGTCGGTTACGTGTTTGTTCCAGACGACGCGGTTTGAGCCCACGATGGCAGGTCTGAGCCTATTCTGGCGCACGTTTTTTTTGCTGACCTTGTTGCTTCTTGCCTGCGTCCTGGCATGGACGCAGACCTTGCGCAAAATGGAGTTTGAGCCTCGTGCCATTCAAACTGCCCGACAGATCGCTTCGGTTGTCAACTTGAGCCGCACCGCGGTCATCCACAGTGACGCGATTGCACGCGTTTCACTGTTCAAGACCATGAAAGATCAGGAGGGGGTCACCATCAGGCTGCGTGAACCCAAGGATATTTTTGTTGCTTTGCCAGATGATGCGTTGAATCGGCGGATCACGGAGGAGCTCCGGCAACGCTTGGGGTCAGACACTGTGGTGGCACGCAGTGTCAACCAGATCGATGGGCTGTGGATCGGGTTTGGCATTGACCGGGATCGCTATTGGCTGCAAACCGATCGCGAGCGCTTTGATCCGGCAACAGGTCGCACCTGGCTGATCTGGCTGGCGACTGCGATGGTCTTGTCGCTGGCCGGCGCTGCGGGCATGGCTGGCCTGATCAACCGTCCGCTCAAGGACCTGAGCATTGCCACCGGACGAGTCCGGGCTGGCGACTTTGAGGCAAGCCGACTGGATGAAAGTGTCGTCACAAGCGAAATCCGGGCCGTCAATGTAGGCTTCAATCGCATGACGCAAAAACTCGCCAAAGTGGAAGAAGACCGCGCGGTCATGCTGGCGGGCATTTCACATGATTTGCGCACGCCCCTGGCGCGCTTGCGGCTGGAAGCCGAGTTGAGTGTTGAAGATGCACAGGCGCGTGAGCACATGGCCAATGACATCGCTCAGATCGACGCCATCATTGGCAAGTTCCTTGACTATGCCAAGCCTGGTAGCGGCACTCAGCAGCCGGTCTCGCTCAACGATCTGATTGACCAGGCGCTGGCACCCATGCAAAAGCGGCACGATATGCAATGCCGGGTGGCCTTGCAATCGCAACTGCTGGTGTTGGCGGACCCGGTGGAACTGTCGCGCGTGATCAGCAACCTGCTGGAAAACGCGGTCCGTTACGGCAAGTCGGCCGACACCGGCCAGGTCAAAGTGGACATCTCTGCCAGGTCATACAACAAGCAGATTCATTTGCGCCTGCGTGATCACGGCCCAGGTGTACCGGCCGAGCAGATCAAACAGCTCACCACGCCGTTTTTCCGGGGGGAAAGTGGGCGCACTGCCAACAACAGTACGGGACTGGGGCTGGCAATTGTTGAGCAGACCGTGGCCCGGCTGGGCGGCAGTCTCGAGTTGAGCAACGCTACAGGCGGCGGTTTGTGTGCCAGTCTCAGGCTGCCGCAGGCCATGCCCAGCAGCGCCACCTGAGCATTTTCGATCAGTGGCCGAGTCAGTTTCCCGACTTGAACGGTTTGCGTGGTGATGGGCTGACGCCTTTTGCCGAGCCGGTCCCCCTGGGCGGAAGACCAGTGTGCTGCGTCAGGATACGGCCAGGCTTCACTGTCGCTGCGGTCATGCGATCTGCTCCTTTGGAATGCTGCCCCGGCGGAGTCACCACAGACGTGGAATTTTTCTTGCGTGGGCTTTGGTAGCCCAAATCTGCCTGAGGCTGCCAAGTGGGCACCAGATGGTGTTTGCCATTGCCGATCAGGTCAGCACGGCCCATCGCCTTGAGCGCTTCACGTAGAAGTGGCCAGTTGTTGGCATCGTGGTAGCGCAAAAAAGCCTTGTGAAGCCGACGGCGCCTGTCACCCCGCACCACGTCCACCGTGTCATCCTCGCTCAGGACTTCACGCCTCACTCCGCGCAACGGATTTCTGCCGGTGTGGTACATCGCCGTCGCGGTGGCCATGGGGCTGGGGTAAAAGGTCTGCACCTGGTCGGCCCGAAAACCGTTTTTCTTTAGCCAGATCGCCAGTTGCATCATGTCTTCATCGGTGGTGCCTGGGTGGGCCGCAATGAAGTAAGGAATCAGGAACTGTTTTTTGCCGGCCTCTGCGCTGAACCGGTCAAACAGCGCCTTGAATTTGTCATAGGTACCGATACCGGGCTTCATCATTTTTGACAGCGGCCCGGTTTCCGTGTGCTCAGGGGCGATCTTCAGGTAGCCTCCGACATGGTGTTGCACCAGCTCCTTGACGTACTCCGGGCTTTGCACCGCCAAGTCATAACGCACACCCGAGCCGATCAGGATCTTTTTGATGCCTTTGAGTGCCCGGCCACGGCGGTAAATCTGGACCAAGGGATCGTGATCGGTGCCCAGGTTCTGACAGATACCGGGGTAGACACAGCTTGGTTTACGACAGGCCGCCTCGATCTCAGGGCTTTTACAACCCAGACGGTACATGTTGGCGGTTGGCCCGCCCAGGTCGGAAATACTGCCGGTGAACCCCTTGACCTTGTCGCGGATGTCTTCGATCTCCTTGATGATTGAGTCTTCAGAGCGGCTCTGGATGATGCGGCCTTCGTGTTCGGTGATTGAACAAAACGTGCAGCCACCAAAACATCCACGCATGATGTTGACCGAGAAACGAATCATCTCCCAGGCCGGTATCTTGGTGGAGGCATCAAAGCGGCCATGTTCGTCGGCGTAAGCGGGATGCGGCGCGCGTGCATACGGCAAGCCAAAAACCAGATCCATCTCGGCGGTGGTGAGAGGAATCGGCGGCGGATTGATCCACACATCGCGCGCCGTCACACCCTCACCATGCGCCTGCACCAAGGCGCGAGCGTTACCGGGGTTGGTTTCAAGGTGCAACACACGGCTGGCATGGGCATACAGCACCGGATCAGCCTTGACTTGTTCGTAACTCGGCAAACGAATGACCGAGCGCTCGCGTGGTGGTACCCGCAGTTTGCCGCCCAGTCTGGCAGCGGCTGCGTTGGGCACAAAGACCAGTGGCTGCACGGCAGACGCGGCGCGCAAAGGCAAATCGGACTCGAGCCCAAGTTTTAAGGAATTTATGCCTCCAGCGCTTACCCTCAAAGCGCTAATAGCTACATTATCAGAAGCATTCTCGGCGACCACACCAGCATCAATGACACAGGCACCGCCCTGCCCGGAAGCCTGTTCGGCGCTTGTCTGATACGGGTTGACGTGTGACTCGATGCGGCCCGGCTGATCGACACTGGTGGAATCAATCTCAAACCAGCCCTTGCCTGATGCATCATCGGGGCGACGCACAAAAGCGGTACCGCGCACGTCGGTGATGGTCTCAATGGGTTCTCGGCGGCTCAGCCGGTGTGCAATTTCAACAATCGCACGCTCGGCGTTTCCGTAAAGCAGCACATCGCATTTGGCGTCAACCACCACCGAGCGGCGCACCTTGTCGCTCCAGTAATCATAGTGGGCAATCCGGCGCAGGCTGCCCTCAATTCCCCCGAGCACAATCGGTACATCCTTGAACGCTTCGCGGCAGCGCTGACTGTACACAATGGCCGCACGGTCCGGCCGTTTGCCCCCCACATCCCCCGGTGTGTAGGCGTCATCGGTGCGAATTTTGCGGTCCGCTGTGTAGCGGTTGATCATGCTGTCCATGTTGCCAGCCGTCACGCCCCAAAACAAGTTGGGTTTGCCCAGCACTTTGAACGGCTCGGCGCTTTGCCAGTCAGGTTGGGCGATGATGCCCACCCGAAATCCCTGTGCTTCCAGCATTCTGCCAATCACCGCCATGCCAAAACTGGGGTGATCCACATAGGCGTCGCCAGTGACAATGATGATGTCGCAACTGTCCCAGCCCAGGGTCTCCATCTCGACGCGGCTCATCGGCAAAAACGGTGCTGTGCCAAAACGCGCAGCCCAGAATTTGCGGTAACTGTTCAGGGGTTTGGCCTCGCGCGGAAAAAATGACACGTCAACAGGTGCGTTCATGCAGAACTTTGAGATGAAAAGGGCTTGAGTTTAAAGTTCCGCTGCATTCGCGTTGATCTTGTAGGGTTGGCCGTTAACATCCTCCCCCCAAGGTTCAAGATAAAAACGCCCAATGTCTGAAGATGTCGCTCACACCAGCAATTTAATTTGGCGATTTGGCTTTTGGACTTTGATGGCGGTCACACTGTACTTGTCCTTGGTACCAGTCCAGCAGTTGCCACAAGCCTTGAATTTTTGGGACAAGGCGCAGCACACATTGGGCTTTGCAGCACTGGCCATAGGCGGCCTGCTGGCTTACCCGTCACACGCCAGGCGTGTTGCCCTCGGATTGACGCTGCTCGGCATCGGCATTGAACTGGCCCAGGCGCTCAGTGGCTGGCGCCACGGTGACTGGCTGGACTGGCTGGCCGACTGTGTCGGCGTGGCGCTGGGCGTGCTTGTTATTCAACTGTGGTGGTCAAAACTCAGGCAAACTGATTAACCTGAGTTCCCAGCGTGCCTTGTGTTGCCAAGGGTGGCTGCGGCAGCGCCTGTATCAGCGACGCCGCCGAACTGGCCTGGATGTCCAGCGCTTTCTTAAGCACCAGAATATTCAATGCATCTTGCGACGGCCCCTGGCTGGTGGCAGCGGCGACTTGAACAGCAGGGGTATTCACAATGTTCATACGCTGATTCCTGTCATTCTGGGTGTTACGCCTTTATCGGCAGCCTGGTCACCAAGCTGAGTATTTTGTAGCCCACAGACGACTGCGTCGCCCAATTGAGCCCTCTCCTGCCCCATCGTCAGCATCTGCATGACTTGCAGCACCTGATCAGGCGTGACCATCAGTTCGGCCCGGCCACATAAATGGTCACGCAAATTGGCATAGTAATCCAGGTAGTTGCCGGGTGGATTGGGTGCCGCCTGACGAATACAAACCGGCTCGTTGACGCCAGGTATGGCTGACCAGTAAACGAGTTGCCCGGGTGAGGGATCAACACCCCAGTCTTTCATGTCGTCAAGCTGCGGTCTCAGGCCGGCTTTGAGAGCGTCTTCCTGAGAATCCAGTCCAAACTTGATAAAACTGCCCTTTGTTCCATGAACTACCCATCGCGGCCCGGTTTCGGCCACCAGGGTGCTGGCATGCAGAATCACCCGGCGCGCACCATCAGCGTGCTGGTAGCGCAATACCGCATGAAACCAGTCATTGACCAATGCTCCATCACGCACCACAGCCAGGTCAAGGCTGAACGCGTCTGGCACACCCCAAAGCTGCAACGCCTGATCGACCAGATGCGCGCCCAGATCCACCCAAAGGCCAGCACCTGGCTGGTCCTGCTCGCGCCAGCGCTGGGGTACCACTGGGCGATAGCGGTCAAAGTGGGCATTAACCTCCACCACCCGACCCAATACGCGACTGTCCAATACCTGCTGCAACGCCAGAAAATCACTGTCCAGACGCCGGTTCTGAAACACCGTCAGTACCCTGCCCTGCTGGCGGGCCACCTGCAGCAGGTGTTCGGTTTGTGCCAGAGTCACTGTACAAGGCTTGTCGACCACCACATGTTTGCCCGCCAGCAAGGCAGCCAAAGCCAGTGGGTAATGGCTTTCATTGGGTGTGGCGATGACCACCAGATCAACATCGGGATGATTCAAGGTCTCGTGGGGTGTGGCCAGCACTTGCACTTGCGGCCAATCGGCAAGCACGTCAGACATTCGACTGGAGCACACCACAGCCAGTGTCAGGCCAGGCACGCCTGCGATCAAAGGCGCATGAAAAATCCGGGCGGCTGCACCATAACCGATCAACGCCACATTCACAGTCATTTTTTTCTCCGGGCACGCCAGATCAAGACACCAAGTGCGACCCCAAGCAGCGTCAAAAACGCCATACTGCTGGACGACAATCCGTCGAACGCCTGCAGCAGTTCATTCACACTGAAGACACTCAGTACCAGACTGGCGACGATCACAAGCAAAAAAACATACAACATAAGTCATGCGTCCGAGGAACCTGTCTAACAATTTGCCAGATCATCCCCGAAAATGAGGCTCTGGCAACGCATCGAAGCGCCAAAAAAGAATCAAGTCACCATGCTGCATTTTCTACCTGCCCCACTGCTGGGCGTTCTGGCCAGTGGTCTGATGCTGCTCAATATCCTGTTCTGGGTACCCATTCTGCTGATGTTTTCCATCATCAAGCTACTGCTGCCTTTCAAGTCAGTGCGATTGCTGATCGATCCACTGCTGTTGCGCATCGCTGAAGCATGGATCGCTGGCAACAGCGGATGGATGCGGCTGACACAAGAACTCAACTGGGAGGTGACTGGCATCGACACCCTGCGGCGTCAGCAATGGTATCTGGTGGTTTGTAATCACCAGTCGTGGGTGGACATTCTGGTGCTGCAGCATGTGCTGAATCGGCGCATCCCCTTGCTCAAGTTTTTCTTGAAAAAGGAACTGATCTGGGTGCCCATCATGGGCTTGGCGTGGTGGGCACTGGAATTTCCGTTCATGCGGCGACGCAGCGAGGCTTATCTGCAAAAACACCCCCAGGAGCGCGGCAAAGATGCCGCCACCACCCGTGCTGCCTGCGAAAAATACGCACTGGTGCCCACCAGTGTCATGAATTTTCTGGAGGGCACCCGATGCACCCCGGCAAAACAAAAACGGCAACAGTCACCCTATCGCCATTTGCTCAAACCCAAGGCCGGCGGGGTGAGCCTGGCACTCGACGCCATGGGGGAAAAGTTTGGTGCGGTGCTTGACATCACCATCGTCTACCCGCAAGGGACGCCGGATTTCTGGCATTTTTTGCAAGGGCAGGTGCCAAAAGTCGTGGTGCATACCCGGCTGCTTGACGTGCCACAGGTGCAACTGCTAACAGGCCAAAGCAGCGAACAAGCCTGGCGAGATCTGTGCCAGCCTTGGGTGAACCAGCTATGGGCTGAAAAAGACGCGCTGATCACCAACACCCTGAAACGGCAATGACATGCTGGCGCGTCTGCTCAGGATCAGTTACTTTTTTCAGCTGCTTGTTGGCGTTTTGATCGGGACCTATTTCACCAAAGACTGCGATCCACCACTTTCAACGCCAAATGAACTTGTTCTGATAACAGCCACCGCCATCACAGTGCCGTTGTTTCTGCAGTTTCTGGTCATCCTGATCTCGATGCTGCGCGCCCGTGAATCGGGTTCGCTGGTGAACTGGTGGTCGGCATTTGTCGGGGAACTGCAGGCGGCCATCATTATTTATATGTTCCGACAACCCTGGCCCGAGAAAAATCGTGGCATTCTGGGTCCGGTAGCGACACCGGAGCTTGATCCGATGCCCCGCAAGCTGCCCGTCCTGCTCGTTCACGGCTACCTGTGTAACCACCGAGTCTGGGATGACGCCTTTTCCGTGTTACGCGTCGCAGGGCATCCGGTCTCGGCGGTCGATCTGGAGCCATTGTTTGTCTCCATTGACGACTACACGTCAGCCATCGAGCGGGCGGTCCAACAAGTGCTGGAAACATGCCAAACCGACAGGCTGGTTCTGGTTGGGCACAGCATGGGCGGACTGGCAGTTCGGGCCTGGCTACGTTCACGGGGATCGCAGCCCGATAGGCGGGTGGCGCGTATAGTCACCTTGGGCTCACCTCATCAGGGCACCCGAATCGCAAATGGTTCAAAAACGCGCAATGGAACCCAGATGGTATGGAAAAGTGACTGGCTGCAGGCTCTGGCCGCCAGCGAATCGATAGAAAAACGACAACTGATGCATATCGCACTGACTTTGCAGGACAACATTGTTTATCCCCAACAGGAGCAGTTCCTGCCGGGCACCCAGGTTGTCCACTTTGACGCCATGGGCCATTTGCAAATGTGTCTGCATCCCCGCGTTCTTGGCTGGTTAGTGCAGGCAGTGGATACCAAAATCCGTGATGGCGCTATTGGATAATTGCCATATGCCCGTTGATAAACCGACTGAGGATTACGCTAAACCAAGCGAACCTGCCACCGACTGTGATTTGCTCAAGCGACCGTCCTCTTTGACGAACCTGTTCTGGGCGTTTACCACCCTCGCCTTGCAAGGCTTTGGCGGTGTTTTGGCGATCGTCCAACGTGACCTGGTGGAGAAAAAGCGCTGGCTCTCACGGGATCAGTTTCTGGAGGATTGGGCCGTTGCACAGGTGTTGCCGGGACCCAACGTCGTCAATCTTTCATTGATGATCGGGGACCGGTATTTTGGCTGGCGCGGTGCTTTGGTGGCACTGGCCGGGATGCTGGTTTTTCCCGTGCTGATTGTCCTGACCGCAGCAGTGTTGTTGGCTGGTTATTCGGATAGCCCCCAAGTTCAGGGTGCGCTGCGGGGCATGAGCGCTGTGGCGGCGGGGCTGATCGCCGCTACCGGCTTGAAACTCCTCACTTCTTTGAAGAAAAATGTGCTTTCACCGCATATTCAGTATGCCTTCATAGCTATTGTTTTTGTACTCATCGTCGTGCTGCATGTGCGCTTGGCATGGGTACTGCTTGGCGTAGGCGGGTCGAGCGCCTGGCTGGCGTACCACCGGCTGGGCCGGTCCGAATCACTCAAGGGAACACCATGAGTATTGTGCTGACACCAGCGGACTGGTGGCAGTTGCTGGTGCACTTTGCATCACTCTCCCTGCTGTCCATTGGCGGGGCGATTGCGACCGTCCCGGATATCCACCACACATTGGTCAATCAGAACCACTGGTTGCAGGACGACCAGTTCAATGCCTCGATTGCGCTCGCCCAAGCGGCACCCGGCCCGAATATCCTGTTTGTCACGCTGCTGGGATGGAATATTGGTCTCAACGCTGCTGGCGGCCAGCTGGCCACGGGAGGCGCCTGGGGCAGCGCCGTCCTTGGAACAGTTCTTTCCATGACCGGCATGCTGCTGCCGAGCACCTTGTTCACTCTGGTCACGACACGCTGGGTCCATGTCAATCGAGAGCGGTGCATGGTGCGGGCGTTCAAACAGGGTATGGCACCCGTGGTTGTTGCCTTGCTGATTGCAACCGGCTGGATCCTGGCCAGCAATCAGGCCAGCGGCTGGTCACACTGGCCATTGTGGCTGGTGAGCGTGGTGAGCACGATCCTGGTGTGGCGCACCGGAGTTCATTTGCTTTGGCTTTTGGCTGTCGGCGGCCTTCTGGGCTGGTTTGGTTTGATCTAACATTGGGGTTGCTATTTTTTTCAGGGGTTTCGATGATTAAAAAGTTCTACGCCGCCACAGCTGCATCGCTGTTGTTTTTGACGACTGCTGCACAGGCCGCAGTACCAGAAATGCTGCTTTATTGCGGTATCACCATGGTCAAACCGATGACCGAAATTGCCCATGTGTTCGAAAAGCGTGAAGGTGTCAAGATCCTGATTTCACAGGGTGGCTCAGAGGACTTGTACCAGTCCGCCAAGAAGAGTGGCCAGGGTGAATGGTATTTGCCCGGCGAACCTTCTTACCGTGACAAGCATCAAAGTGAAGGTCTTCTTGGTGAGTTCGTGAACGTTGGCTACAACCAAATGGCCATGGTGGTGCAAAAAGGCAATCCACGCCAGGTTAAAGCGGATCCCCGTGAATTGCTACGCAAGGATTTGACGGTCATCCTTGGCAATGCAGAGTCCGGAAGTGTCGGCCAGGAATCAAAAACCGTGCTCGACGGCCTGGGCATTTACCCGAAAGTTGTCAAGGCCACTGCTTTCTTGTCACCTGACTCGCGCAGCCTGATGAACGCCATGAGAAAAGGCGAAGCTGACCTGACACTGTCCTGGCGTGCCACCGGTTTTTTTGCCGAGAACACGTCCAAACTTGATGTGATTGATATCGATCCCAAGGTTGCCAAACCGCAGGCATTGTTGCTGATACTCCTGAAAAGTGCCAAAAATCCGGATCTGGCGCGCAGCTTCATGAAGCTGACCGCTGGCGATGAGGGTCAGGCAATTTTTCGCAAACACGGCTTTCTGGACAACAAAACCCCGGTGAAGCAATAACAACCAGTAGCGCGGGTTCTTGCCGCAAATCATGGACCGACTGAGACCCACCAAGCTGCCCGGCAGGCTCACCGAAGCCTCGGTGGACGCGTCGATCCGATGGCTGATCGGCATATCGCTGCTGTGTTTGCTGCTGGTATTTGGTCTTCGGGCCTATTTCAATACGCTGGAGGATGGCATCAAACAGCGTGGAGAAAACGAACGCGCCCGTTTGTTTGTTGGCGAGGAGATTGTTCGGGGCCTGCATGAGATCGAGAAGGACATTTATCGCCTCGCGGTCACCCAGAACGCCGCAGGCTTTGCCCGCATCAGCACCGAAATTGACGAACATTTGGCCAAGTTGCGACACGACCTCAATGTGCTGAAGGATGGCGGCACCACCCGGCGGCAGTTGCAACTCAACATTGATGGCAAAGACGAAGTCACACGTCAGGCGACCTTCCGGCCGGACGCCGATAACCAGTCGGTGGTCATGGAGTTGATCGAGATTGACCCCCAACTCTCGAAAATTCGCGAGCGCGGCGAGATGCTCAAAGCCCTGCTGACACAACGCTGGTTGACACTCGAGAAAGAAGACGCCGAAGCTTTCCTCAAGGCTGAGGAAGATGTTGTGATCCAGCTCAAACAGATCCCCCCGCAGTTCGAGCGCATCAATGAGAATGCCAATCGCCTGTTTCTTGAGGGTGATCAGCGCTTGCGGGCCCTGGAGGCCGAACTGAAACAACAGTCAGATCGGCTCAAAAAAATTGAAACCGGGTTGATTCTTATGGTGGTTGTTCTCGGCGGTATCACCGCCCTGATGTTCATGCGGCAACTCACGGCGGCGCTGCGCGAAACACGGCGCGCCAGGGATGATGCCGAAAGCCAGCGAGAACAAAACAGCACCATTCTTGACACCTTGAGTGATGGGGTTTATGCCACTGACCTGAAAGGTTTCATCACCTACGTCAACGCGGCAGCGGAGCGAATTCTGGGTTGGTCCGCTACTGAGCTGGTTGGTCGTCAGTCACACCTGACACTACACCACAGTCACCCCGACGGTAGGGATTTTCCCGAGTCGGAATGTCCGCTTGTGGCCGTACTGGCACAAGGGGTGACTCTGGATGGAGAAGACCATTTCATCCATCGGGACAAACGGTTTGTCCCGGTGGCATTTCGATCCAAACCATTGATGTTGAACGGCCAGGTGGTTGGTTCCTTGCTGTCATTCCATGATGTTTCTGAGCGACTGGAAAGTCAGGCCCGAATCCGGCTACAGCAGGCGGCACTGAACGCTGCGGCCAACATGATATTGATCACCAATCGTGACGGCCTGATTGAGTATGTGAACCCTGCTTTTTGTCTGACAACCGGATTTAATGCGGATGAGGTCTTAGGCAAGCCGGCCAGCATCCTGAATTCAGGTAAGCAGGATGGCGCGTTTTACAAGTCCATGTGGGACTCTCTGCTCAATGGCAAACCCTGGGAAGGCGAACTCAACAACCGGCGTAAGAATGGAGAGGTTTATCCCGAGCAGATGACGGTGACTCCGATCACGGAGGATGGTGAGATTGCCCACTTTGTTGCCATCAAACGGGACATATCGGAAGAAGTCCGCACCAGGATACGCCTCAAACTGATCGAATCCGCCATTGAAGAAACCAACCAGGGCATCATCATCATGGATGCGGAGTCGCGTGAAAGTGCGGCTGTGATTCAGTATGTCAACGCGGGCTTCAGACGCCTCACCGGATACACATCAAACGATGCAGTGGGCATGCCTGTGGACTTCCTGCAAGGACGCCAATCCGACCCGTTCAAGACCCAGCAGATTCGCAGCGCCATGGCCAACGGTGCGAGCTTGACCCTGGAGATGCCGTACCAGAGAAAAGATGGATCCCATTTTGTAGGAGAGTTACACCTTTCTCCCGTGCACTCGGATCAGGGCGCGCAAAGTCACTACATTGGTCTTTTGACTGACATCGATGTGCGCAAACAGGCAGAACTTGCCCTGCGCGATGCGCGCGATCAGGCTTTGGAGAACTCACGACTGAAATCCGAGTTTCTTTCGACCATGAGTCACGAAATTCGTACACCGATGAATGGCATTATCGGAATGACTGATTTATTGCTCGATACGGCGCTGGACCAGGAGCAGAGGGATTTCACCGCGATTGTGCGAGACTCGGCGCAGGCCCTGTTGGTCATCATCAATGACATACTTGATTTCTCAAAGATCGAGGCTGGCAAACTTGAGGTTGAAATCACCGACTTCTCAGTTTCACATGTCGTTGAGGGTGCTGTCGAACTCTTAGGTGCCAAAGCCCGGGAAAAAGACCTGGCATTGACCTGCTTCGTTGATCCACTGCTTCCCCATCGGCTGATGGGCGACCCGACCCGTTTGCGCCAGGTGTTGCTCAATATCATCGGCAATGGCATCAAATTTACCGAGTCCGGTGGCATCGAAGTCAGCGCTCAGATGCAAAGTCAGACCGTCGGTGAGCCAATGGTCCGATTTGAAATTGCCGACACCGGCATTGGTATCCCGGAGCAAACTCAAGCGCGGTTGTTTCAGTCGTTCACACAGGCTGACAGTTCAACCACCCGCAAGTACGGTGGCACGGGCTTGGGCCTGGCGATTTGCAAGCGTTTGGTGGAACTGATGGGTGGCCATATCGGCATCGAGAGCGAGCCAGGTAAAGGTTCAACCTTCTGGTTTTCCTTGCCTATGCTGCCGTGTAGCTCTGTGCCCAAGGCAGTGGTCACCCGCACCAACGAGAGTCCGGTATTCAGAAACCGTCGTGTATTGGTGGTGGACGACCATGTCAGTGATCGAAAGGTGATTCATCGATACCTCAACTCATGGGAACTCCCCAATGATGGCGCCGCGAATGCGAAAGAGGCGATCAAGTTGCTCAAAGACGCTGCCGATCTGGATGTTGCCTATGATATTGCGCTGATTGACTATCTGATGCCGGGCATGGATGGTCTTGAATTGGGTCGCTTGCTGAAGGCTGATCCGCGTTTCAAGGACCTTCGCATGGTCATGTTGAGCGCGCACGGGGATCAGCGCAGCCTGTGTGCGCAGGCAATCGAGGCAGGTTTTGCCGGCTGTCTATCCAAACCTGTGCGTCAGTCGCAGTTATTCGACATTCTGGCAGGTGAGGTTGCCAGCGCTGCCATTGATGCTGCTCCGCCAGAACCGGCCGAGAGCCAGTTTAATTTGGCCAATCCTGACAACCTAGACCAAAACCGCCAGATCATCCTGTTGGCTGAAGACAATTTGGTGAACCAGAAAGTGGCCCAGCTACAGATCAACAAACTCGGATATGCATTACACATCGTGGATAACGGGCAACAGGCTGTCGATGCGATAGCGGCGGTTGCCAATGGATTGGTGCGCCGCTACGCCGCCATTCTGATGGATTGTCAAATGCCTGTTCTTGATGGGCTTGAGGCCACCAGCATGATTCGGTTGAGCGAGTCTCCAGGCCAGGGCCGCATACCGATCATCGCCATGACAGCCAATGCAATGCAGGGAGACCGAGATCGATGCATGGCGGTCGGTATGGACGACTACCTGAGCAAACCTGTCAAACCTGACGAGTTGCGGACAGTCCTGCTGAAGTGGGCTGGTTCTCCGTTGCTCGATAGCGCCGCAGTTGAAATCGACACAACATCAGTGGCAACTCAGCCCACCGATCAGGCGAATGTTTCATCCGGAGCAGTGATCGACTTTGCGCTGCTCGATGACTACTTTGGTGATGATCCTCAGGTTTTGAACAAACTGCTGGCGCTGTTCAAGAGCTCGGCCAACACCTTGCTCGACAAACTTGAAACGTCCACCCGTCAATGTGACCCCCACGCGGTCCATGCGCTGGCCCATGAGTTACGAGGGTCATGCAGCAACATTGGCATCGAACGCATGTCCGAGATTACCGCGAACCTGGAAACTGCCGCCGCTGAGCAAGACTGGCAGAGTGCCCAGAGCGCCCTGACCGCGCTCCAATTGGCTTACCTTGACGTATTAAAGGCCATCGAGTCCCACGAGCGCGGCTGACGGCACAATCCGCCCGGCCTCCATGGTGATGCACCGCTCACAGCCTTTGGCGATCTTTCTATCGTGTGTCACCAGTACCAGCGTGGTGCCGAGTTCCCGGTTTAAATCCAGCATGAGTTGCATCACGGCCTCACCAGTGGCATGGTCCAGGCTGCCAGTGGGCTCGTCAGCCAGCAACACGGCAGGTTGCACCACAAAGGCGCGCGCCAGTGCCACGCGCTGCTGTTCTCCCCCGGAAAGCACCTTGGGATAGTGGCGCAGGCGTTGCGACAGCCCGACCCGACCAAGCATGTCAGTCGCCACCAGCCGTGCATCACGTCGGTTTGCCAACTCGAGAGGTAACATGACGTTCTCTAACGCCGTCAGATTGCCGAGTAACTGAAAACTCTGAAACACGAATCCAAGCTTTTGCGCACGTAGCGCAGCCCGGGCATCTTCATTGATGGCAAATATGTCCTGGCCCGCCAGCCGCACGGTCCCACTGCTTGGCGTGTCAAGCCCGGCCAAAATCGACAACAGGGTACTTTTACCTGACCCAGATGCACCGACAATGGCCGCGGTTTCAGCCTGAAACAAGCGAAAGTCGATATCGCACAAAATGTCGAGTGTGCCGGTGGCGTCTGTAACCGACTTGCTGATGTGATCAACCGAAATAATGCAATCCGACATGAATGTTACTTTGAGTCCGCAAATATTGAGCCGTCGTCACTGTATCGCTTTTGCAGCGTCATTGGCGACGGCGGGGATAAGTACATCACCCAAGGCGCAGTCAACTGCCGCTCGGACTAGCCCGCAATCGACCCTGCTGGTGGTCGGGGATTCTCTGAGCGCCGAGTACGGACTTGCGCGCGGCACAGGGTGGGTCGCCTTGCTGGAGAAGAAACTGGCCGAAGAGAAACCGGCCATTCAGGTCGTCAACGCCAGCATCAGCGGCGAAACCAGTTCAGGTGGGCGCGTCCGCCTGCCTGCCCTGCTTTCTCAACTGCGGCCGATGTTTCTGATCATCGAGCTTGGGGGCAATGACGCATTGCGGGGTCTGCCCTTGTTGATGACACAGGAGAACCTTGCAGCCATGGTGAATGCAGGTCGGGCAGCCGGTGCCAAAGTGCTGCTGCTGGGGATGCAGCTGCCACCGAATTATGGAAAAGACTACGGTCAACGATTCATTGACATGTATGCCCAGATTGCGCAAAAACACCAAGCCCACCTGGTCCCGTTTTTTCTGAAGGGCCTTGCCGACGTGCCCGACAGTTTGCGCTGGTTTCAAGCTGACCGAATTCACCCGACTGAGGCGGCACAAGCAACCATGCTCGCCAACGTCTGGCCAACCTTGAAAAAAATGCTGCCATGAGTCTAAGCCGGCTTAACGCCGTTGATGCATTGTTGCAACTTGGCAGCTTTGATGCGCTGATCGACGCACGCAGTGAAGGTGAGTATGCGGTGGATCACATCCCTGGCGCGGTCAACTGGCCCACGCTGGACGATGGTCAACGCCGCGACATCGGCACCATGTACAAGCAGGTCAATCCTTTTGAAGCCCGCAAGCGCGGTGCCATGTTGGCCGCACGCAATATCGCAAGCCATATCGAAATCCATTTGCTGGAAAAACCGCGTGACTGGCGTCCCCTTGCCTATTGTTGGCGTGGTGGGCAACGCAGCGGCGCCCTGGCACTGATTCTGGACCAGATTGGATTCAGGGTCACATTGCTTGACGGTGGTTACAAAGCCTATCGCGCAGCCATGCTGAAAGACACCGAACGACTGGTTCGAGATCTGCATTTCCAGGTGATCTGCGGCCCTACTGGGTCAGGTAAAACCCGTTTGCTACAGGCGCTGGCGGCCCAAGGTGCCCAGGTGATCGACCTGGAAGACCTGGCCAACCACCGCAGCTCAGTACTGGGTTCCCTCCCCGGCTTGCAGCAACCCAGTCAAAAGAGGTTTGATACCCTGATCTGGAACGTACTGCGTCGCCTGGACCCTGGCAAACCCGTGTTTGTTGAAAGCGAGAGCAAGAAAGTAGGCAATGTGGTTGTCCCCCCAACATTGATGACGGCTATGCGGCAAAGTCCCTGTTTGAACGTGCACTTGGACAATCGCGAGCGGGTGGCATTGCTTCTGGAGGACTACGCCTACTTTGCAGTTGATCCTGACTACCTGTGTGAGCGACTTGAAGTGCTGGTGCCCTTCAGGGGGCGCGCGGTGGTGCAGCGCTGGCAGGCGCTGGCGCGACAGCATGATCTGACGCCGGTCGTCACGGAACTGCTGGAAACACACTATGACCCAGCCTACGCAGAGTCTATTTCGCGAAATTTCGAGTGTTACAAATATGCAAAAACCATAGCACCTGCTGACCGTTCAGAAAACGCTATGGCGGCATTGGCAGCGCGACTCATCGAATCGGTCAGCTGACTGAGCGTGGTGTCAGGCCCTCAGGACACAACTAGCGAACCACCAAGGTCACCCGATGTGCCTGCATCCTGACCGGGCACAGGATCACCCACCTTGCGTTGCGCTTTCTCTTTGAGTTTTTCTTCTTTTTTCTTCTTCTTCGCCAGTTCTTTCTGACGTTTTTCGTAGCCGTAATTTGGTGTTGCCAATGTGTTCTTTCGAGGTTGTGAGCGTTGATTTTACTTGCACAGATCAGGCCAGGACTTGCAATGCCTGCTGCAAATCGGCCTGCAGATCTGTGAGCGCCTCCAGGCCCACCGAAAACCGTACCAAGGTGCCCGGCTGCAGATGGGCAGGCCAGGTTGATCGCATTGCTGACAGCTTGTACGGCATGACCAGGCTGCAAGGGCCACCCCAACTGTAGCCAATCTCGAAAAGACTCAGTGCATCACAAAAATCGTCAACCTGCGCCTGGGTAAAGTGCGGTTTAAAAATCACGCTGAAAAGTCCCGCCGCCGCGCCGGGTCCGCTATGACAGGTGCGTGACCATTGGGCGTGCCCCGGAGATTGTGGCAGTGCCGGATGCAAGACTTGAGCGAATTCGGGGCGCGTCAGGCTCCATCGGGCCAGCGCCCTCGCCGCCTCATCGTGCGCCTGGTAACGTAGCGCAAGGCTGGGCAGCCCGCGAAGCACGGCTTCAGCATCATTCGCTGCCACGCCCAGCCCCAGTCGCATGTGGCAGAGTTTGATCTGCATGTGCAAACCGGGGTCGATGGTGGTGATGCTGCCCATCAACACATCCCCGCCGCCGCTGGGGTATTTGGTCAGGGCGTGGATGCTGATGTCAACCGCCAGCAAGTTACGTGCCCCGGGATGCAGGTCAAATGGCTTGAATGCCAGCCCAGCCCCCCAGGTGTTGTCCAATGCACACAATACCCCGGCCGCTTTGCACAGGCGGACCTGTTCACTCAAATCAGGAAACTCCAGTGTGACAGAGCCAGCCGCTTCAAGCCAGACAAGCCGGGTTTCCGGTCCGATCTTGGCAGCCAGATCTTGCGGATGCATGGCATCATAAAACCGGTGACTGATACCCCAGCCTGCCAGTTCCGACAGAGCCAAAGCTTTGCTTGGACCATACACGTTGTCAGGCAGCAGCACCTCGTCACCAGATTTGAGCAGGGCCAGAGATACGGTAGCGATGGCCGCCAAACCGCTCGGGACTAACAGGCACTGGTTGCCCCCTTCCAGTGTGCACAGGCGCTCTTCTAGGGTGTAGGTGGTGGGGGTGCCGTGCAGGCCGTAGGTGTAGGCACTCTTGTCTTTCCATTCAAACTCCCGCATCGCAGCGACTGTAGGAAAAAACACAGTCGAAGCCTTGGCCACGGTCGGTTGCGGCGCAGCGAATCCACCCGGCGGCGTGTAGGGGTGATGAATGAGATCGGTGGCAAGTGACCGAGTGTCAGGTGCTGTCAATTCAAACACTCCACTTCTGTATCAACTGCTCTGGTCGCATGCTGTCGTAACTTTCGAACGGTTGATGGATCCAGGGGTTGGTCGGCAAAAAGTCGACACAATAGTCGGGTGTGAAGGTGGAAATTGCCTTGGTCCAGATCACGGCACTTCGCAACTCAACAATGGGTTGATAGTTGGTGCGCAATTGCTGGATGACTACATTCAAGGTGTGGCCTGAATCCGCCAGATCATCAACCAGCAAAACCCTCCCGGCAATCTCACCCTTTGGTGTGGTGATGTAATGCGCAATGTCAAGTTTTCCCTGGACAGTGCCCGCATCAGATCGGTAAGAGCTCGTTGACATGATCGCCAGGGGTTTGTCGAAAACTCTTGACAGGACGTCACCCGGGCGCATGCCACCACGTGCCAGGCACAAAATCGTATCAAACTCCCAACCGGACTGAAACACCTTGATGGCAAGCTTCTCGATCAGGTTGTTGTACTCGTCATAACTTACATAGAGGTGTTTGCCGTCTTCCGTCAACATAAAGTAACTCCTTTATATATAGCGATAAAAGCTTTATTAATATGGGCTAGATGCCAATATGGCCGTACTTGCAACCTCAATCTGCCAGAAAAGGGTGGCGCATCATGATGGTGTGCTCACGATCCGGGCTGGTTGAAACAACATGCACCGGCACCCCGGTGACTTGTTCAATACGCTGCAGGTAAAGGCGTGCCGCCGTGGGCAGCTGATCGTACTGCGTTACGCCCACAGTTGTTTCGCTCCACCCATCAAGAGTTTCATAGACCGGCTGGCAGCGTGAAATGTCATCGGCGCCCATCGGCAGAATGTCGGTGTAGTCACCATCGAGCATGTAGCCGGTGCACAATTTCAGTTTCTGCAATCCGTCAAGCACATCAAGCTTGGTAATGCACAAACCTGTCAACCCATTGACTTGAGCTGAACGCTTGAGCAGCGCTGCATCAAACCAGCCACAACGCCGGCTGCGTCCGGTTGTGACACCTTTCTCTGCACCAACGGTGCTCATGTGGTACCCCGGCGTACCTGGCACCTCCCACTCCAGCTCAGTTGGAAAAGGGCCACCGCCCACCCGGGTGCAATAGGCTTTGGTGATGCCGAGCACGTAGTGAAGCAAACTGGGTCCAACACCTGCGCCCGCCGCTGCGTTGCCTGCGACACAGTTGCTGGAGGTCACAAAGGGGTAGGTGCCGTGGTCGATGTCGAGCAAAGTGCCTTGGGCGCCTTCAAAAAGCAGGTTTTCACCTTTGAGGTGGGCGTCATTCAACTCTCGTGAAACGTCAGCCATCATGGGTTTGAGCAGTTCGGCCTGTTGCATGGCTTCTTCATACACCGCGTCAAACTGCACCTCACCGTCTTTCATATAGGGTGCCAGCACCGGGCCAAAGTCGAACTGTCGCGAATTGAGGTAGGTCGTCAACACATGGTTGTGCAGGCTTAACAAGTCGCGCAACTTGTTGGCAAACCGTTCAGGAAACTTGAGATCCTGTACCCGCAGGGCACGCCTGGCGACTTTATCTTCATAGGCAGGACCAATGCCACGCCCGGTTGTGCCGATCTTCTCGCTACCACCCTGCTCGCGGGCTGCTTCACGTGCCACGTCGATCGCTGCGTGAAAGGGCAGGATCAGCGGGCATGCCTCGCTGATGCGAAGGCGTGAGCGCAACTCAACGCCCACCTTCTCCAGACCGGCAATTTCCTCAAACAGCTTGGCCACCGACAAGACCACGCCGTTGCCGATGTAACACTTGACACCTGGGCGCATGATGCCACTGGGGATCAAGTGCAGTGCCGTCTTGACGCCATTGATCACCAGCGTATGGCCCGCATTGTGGCCACCCTGAAAACGCACCACCCCTTGAGCGCTTTCGGTCAGCCAGTCGACCAATTTGCCTTTGCCTTCGTCACCCCACTGGGTACCAACGACCACCACATTTCGTCCTTTGATTGCTGTCATGTTGTTTCTCAATTAAAAATCAGAGCGCCTGAACTTGCCACTGACCCGCCAGTTCGACTAACTGGCGGTCACAGTTGAATTCATCAACCTCACTTTCATGCCCTGGCAGGACACGCATGACGATTTCGCCCCTGGCTCGCAAAGATGCCACAACCCGGGCCAAACTTTCGTCATTGCGCCAGGGCGCACGAATCGCGGCTTGAAGGGCTCGGGTCGGCACAGCCGCAACCAGTGCTTTTAGATCCAGGCTGAATCCGGCTGCTGGGCGGTTACGTCCGAACACAGCACCGACTTCGTCATATCGACCGCCACGCGCCAGCGCAACACTGACATTGGGCGAAAAAATTGCGAAACGTGCACCGGTGTAATAGTCATACCCGCGCATATCCGCAAGATCAAAGGTGACAGAAACCCCCTCCAACTGGGCTGCTATATGCTTCAAATTAAGCAGCGACTCACGTATACCAGGTAAGGGCGGAAGGCTTTTTTCGGCATCAATCAAGACACTTTGGTCGCCGTACAACTGCACCAGCGTCAAAAAACCCTGTCGCACCGCTGTGGGCAGATTGCGCCCAAGTGTCCGAAGTTCAGCTGCATCTTTGGCAGCCAACGCAGCAAAAAGATGATCACGCTGTGAGCGAGATACAGGCACCTCGGAAACCAATGCCTTGACCAGACGCGCGTCGGCCAGGTCCACACTGGGCGAGGGGCACTTGGCGGCGCTCAGACAATCCAGTGCGAGCGTCAGAATTTCTACATCCGCCTCGATGCCGGTGTGGCCGTAGATCTCGGCACCAAGTTGCAGTGGTTCACGCGAGGCATGCGGCGCATTGGGCAGCGTATGCAGCACTGGCCCGCAGTAACACAAACGGGTTACACCCTTGCGATTGAGCAGGTGTGCATCAATGCGGGCCACCTGGGGCGTCGCATCCGCACGTAAACCCAGGGTTCGTCCAGACAACTGGTCAACCAGTTTGAATGTTTGAAGGTCGAGCGCCACGCCAGCACCGCTGAGCAAGGATTCAAGGTGCTCAAGCAACGGCGGCATGACCAGTTCATAGCCGTAGCAACGCGCGGTGTCCAGCAGGTCTCGACGCAGTTCTTCGATGTGCCGTGCTTCGGACGGCAAGACATCGGCAATGTGATCCGGCAGGACCCAAGCAGACATGTGATTTGGGATGGCTGTTAAAACCGCGATTTTACCGGGCAAAAAAAGCCCGGATGACATCCGACAGCCCGCTTCAGGACAACCACCAGACCAAAGCGAGTCCGATCAACACACTGCACATGCCAAAAAAACGCAACTGGCCATCCTGCAGTTGCAAAATTTGCTGAAAGGTTTTGCGCCAGCTTGAGGGCGCCACCAGGGGCATAAAACCCTCAACCACGAGCACCAGCCCCATAGCCAGCCAGAAAGTGTTGCTGTCCAAGCGTCGGGTCCGATTACTTCTTGCTGATGCCTGGTGTTGATGCGCTGCCACGCAGCACCTTAAAGAACTCAGAACTGGCTGGATCAAGGACCATCACATCACTCTTCTTGGAAAAAGTCGACTTGTAGGCATCGAGACTGCGGTAAAACTGCGCAAACTGGGGATCACGACCAAATGCCTCAGAATAGGTGCGGGCGGCTTCTCCATCACCTTCACCTTTGATTTTCTGAGCGTCCCGATAGGCATTGGCCACGGTGACTTCACGCTGGCGATCGGCGTCGGCACGAATCTTCTCGCCTTCAGCAGCACCGGTTGAGCGCAGCTCGTTCGCCACCCGTTTGCGTTCAGCTTCCATGCGCCGGTAGACCGATTCAGTAATCGCCTCAACATAATCAACACGGGTGATTCGAACATCAATCACGTCAACGCCCCATGGCTTGGCACCACGCACCTGACTGAGCACCTCCGACTTGACATCGTCCATCAACGCCTCACGTTTGATGGATAGAAGTTCTTTAACCGTGCGCTTGTTGATTTCTTCCTGAAATGCGTTGCGAACAACCCGATTAAGCTGACTGGCGCCAGCAGCCTCGTTGGTGCCCACATTTCGAATGTACTCTGTAGGTTCAGAGATACGCCAACGGACATACCAGTCGATCACGACACGCTGCTTTTCCGCCGTCAATACCGGCTCGTTATCGGTGCTGTCCAAGGTCAATAGACGTTTGTCGATGTAAGAAACATTCTGGAACGGGGGAGGCAATTTGAAATTCAGACCAGGCTCGGTGATGACCTCCTTGATCTGTCCGAACGCAAAGACCACTCCGAACTGCCTTTGATCCACAACAAACAGTGTGGTGCTGGCGATGGCCAGCAAAAAAAGAACACTTGAGAAAATAAAACCTAGACGATTCATTCGGGGCTCCTAGCGTGTTTCACGGGTGCGTGCCCGTGTGGCATCGCGAGCACGGGCATCAATACCTGTGGCAGCGTCGGTATTGGTAGGTAGACTGCTCACAGAACCACCCGCGCTTGAAGTGATGTTGGACACCGCCTCGGCAGACTGGCCAGTCATCTCGATCAGTTTGTCCAGTGGCATGTACAGCAAGTTTGACCCCTGGCGCGAGTCCACCATGACCTTCGTCACGTTGCTGTAAATTTGTTGCATCGAGTCGATATACATTCTGTCTCGTGTCACCTGGGGTGCTTTCTGGTATTCCGCCAGAACCGACTTGAAGCGCTGCGAATCACCCTGTGCCTGCGCCACAATGCGTGCCTTGTAGGCGTCGGCCTCTTCCTTCAATCGGGAAGCAGCGCCAACCGCGCGTGGAATCACGTCATTCGCATAAGCCTGGGCTTCATTTTTTGCCCTTTCCCGTTCCTGACCAGCTTTCAGAACGTCGTCAAAAGCAGCCTGAACCTGCTCTGGCGGGCGCACACCCCCTTGTTGCAAGTTGATACCAACCACCTCGATCCCGACCTTGTACCGGTCAAGTATTTTCTGCATCAATGCCCGCACCCGCGGCGCAATCTGATCACGCTCGTCTGACAAAGCGCTGTCCATACGCATCTTGCCCACCACTTCGCGAACCGCGGTTTCGGCCGCCTGAACCACTGCATCAGCGGGATTTTTGCTCTCGAACAGGAATGCACGCGCATCACTCAAGCGGTATTGAACGGCAAACTTGATCTCGACAATATTCTCGTCTTCCGTCAGCATGGCCGATTCACGCAGACCGGTGGCTTTGATGACAGTATCACGACCCACATCCACAGATCGAATCTGCGTCACAAAAATAAGCTCATGACGCTGCACCGGGTAGGGTAGACGCCAGTTAAAACCTGCACCAACGGTGGAGTGATATTTTCCAAACTGGGTGATGACCGCTTGCTGACCCTCTTGAACAATAAAAAAACCAGTTCCCAGCCAGATCAACACCGCCACAGCGGCAATCAGTCCGGCACCAATTCCGGCATTTTTCATGTCTGGCTGAAAACCACCAGGTTTTCCACCCCCTGTGCCATTCCCGCGGCCAGACCCTTTGACGTTGCCAAACAGCCCGCCAAGCTTGCGGTTGAAGTCACGCCAAAGCTCATCTAGATCGGGGGGGCCTTGGTTGGCACCCGGCCTGGGCCGTCGCTCGTCATTGGCGCGTGGTGGTCTTTCGGCAGGTGTCGGGTCAGTCGGCTCAGTCGGCTCTGTACCGCTATCGGCACCTTCGGAAGGTTTGTCATCGGAGCGACCCCAGCGTGGGTCATTCAGATTGAACATTCCCTTGAGCCTTTGAGGCAACAAAGCCAGGCTGAACGCGGGTAAATGAAGTTTCATCAAATCAACTCTTGTCTAATTTATCTGGATTGTGCCCAATCAAGCACCAGCCTCACGAACCCGAGGGAAATGCGCAATCCTGCAGCTGAGGGCCAAGCGTGAGTTGGTCGGTTAACCATTGGCGTAGCACAGCCACTCCCTCCCCAGTCTGTGCACTGGTGAACAACCGAGGCATTCTGACTCCATCGAGCTCGTAAAAATCATGCAACTTGACCGGCATGCCGTCTGCAGGTACGGCGTCAAGTTTGTTAAAAACCAAAATTTGGGGCACGTGCGAGGCACCGATTTCAGCCAGTACACGTTGTACTTCCTCAATTTGCTCGGCATGATGCGGGCTGGAGAAATCAACAACGTGCAACAACAAATCCGCATCAACCGCCTCTTGTAAAGTGGCCTGGAACGCATCAATCAGCCCATGCGGCAGATCCCGGATAAAACCCACCGTATCTGACAGCGAGATACTGCGCGTCGTTTCTCCCAAATACAACTGACGCGTGGTGGTGTCCAAAGTGGCAAACAGCTGGTCGGCGGCGTACGCGCGCGCTTTCACCAATGCGTTAAACAAGGTCGACTTACCGGCATTGGTGTAGCCTACCAGGGAGATATTAAAAGTATCTCGACGCTCGCGTTGACGTCTTTGGGTTTGACGCTGCCGTTTGACTTTAACCAGCCGCTCCTTGGTGCGCTTGATTGCTTCTCCAATCATTCGGCGATCGAGTTCAATTTGAGTCTCGCCAGGACCTCCCCGCATACCGATGCCACCGCTTTGCCTCTCGAGGTGCGACCATCGTCGAACCAAACGCGTACTCAAGTACTGTAGCCGTGCCAGTTCAACCTGCAGTTTGCCTTCGTGGCTTCGAGCGCGTTGGCCAAATATCTCAAGGATCAGCAAGGTGCGGTCATTGACAGGCAACTCCAGATGTCTTTCAAGGTTGCGCTGCTGGGCAGGACTCAGACTTTGGTCGAAGAGTACTTCCTGCACGCCCAGCTGCGTCGCCATCATCTTGATTTCATCCGCCTTGCCGCTGCCAATAAACAGTGCCGCATCTGGCGCACGGCGCTTGCACGTCACACGAGCAACCGACTCAAGCCCGGCTGTCTTGGCCAGCAGGACCAGTTCTTCCAGCTGACCATCAAACCGTGGAAGCCCTAAATCCACACCCACCAGCAGGGCTCGCGCCCTTGGTTCTTCAGGCGCCGACAGTTTCGCCACCCTCGCTCACAGTGAAATTGACGGCACGTCCCGGGACAATTGTGGAAATTGCATGTTTGTAAACCATCTGTGTCACTGTATTGCGCAGGAGCACGACGTATTGATCAAAAGACTCAATCTGGCCTTGCAATTTAATACCGTTCACCAAGTAGATTGAAACCGGAACATGTTCCCGACGCAAGGTGTTGAGGAACGGATCTTGTAATAGTTGGCCTTTGTTGCTCACGATATTCTCCGTGTTCGGATAATAATTAAGAAGGCAGCACGATATCACAGTCGACCTTCAGAAGATCAACTGCCCAAGCCAAACCCCTAACATTTGGCAGTTGTGGCAACAATGAGCGTGCCTATTGAGTCTTTTCGGCAAACGGGTTCGCCGACGTTTTAAACTCAATGCGTAATGGCGACCCGACCAGGTCGAACTCCTTACGAAAGCGTCCTTCCAGAAAACGCTTGTAAGCCTCAGTGACATGTTCGAGTGAGTTGCCGTGAATCACGATAACCGGTGGATTCATGCCACCCTGATGTGCGTACCGCATTTTGGGCCGGTACATGCCTGCCCGCTTTGGACTTTGAAACTGGACAGACTCAAGTAGTAACCTGGTCAGGATTGGCGTCGACATTTTGCAGGTGGCCGCTCGATACGCCTGAGCGATTGAAACCCACAATGGCCCCAGACCCTGGCGTTTTTGAGCTGAGATCAAATGCAGATTGGCAAACTTCAAAAAAGCCAGTCGCGTTTCGATCGACCGTTTGACAAGCTCACGCTGATAGTCGTCAACAGCATCCCACTTATTGATGGCGAGAACAACCGCCCGGCCGTTTTCGAGGATATACCCCGCAATGTGAGCGTCCTGATCGGTGACACCTTGGGTCGCATCGATAAGCAGCAAAACGACATGTGCAGATTCAATCGCCTGCAATGTTTTGACAACGGAAAACTTCTCTATGGCTTCGAAAACCTTGCCACGTCGACGTAAACCGGCGGTATCGATCAACTCGAACTTCTGACCATTGCGTTCAAATGGAACAGAAATCGCATCTCGCGTCGTGCCAGGCAGATCAAAAGCCACAAGTCGCTCTTCCCCCAGCCAGACATTAATCAGTGTAGATTTACCAACGTTGGGGCGACCGGCCACAGCCAGCCGGATGACTCCTGGCTCTACTTCCTGAGTTGCATCGCCTTCAGATTCAACAAAGGATGCCAGTGCCAGATCGACCAATGAGCGTATGCCTTGACCATGCGCGGCAGACACGGGATGAACCTCACCAAGCCCTAGCTCGTAAAACTCAACCAACTGGACGCCCTCGAGCATGCCTTCTGCTTTGTTCGCGACCAAAACACAGGGCTTTCCCAACCTCCGAAGGTAATTGGCAATGTCATGGTCCTGTGCCGACAGGCCACCGCGCGCATCCACGACAAAAATGACAACGTCGGCCTCCGCCACGGCCTGGCGGGTCTGTTTTGCCATCTCCATATAAATACCACTTGCGGCATCAGGCTCGAAGCCACCCGTATCAATGACGATGAACTCGTGTTTACCCTGTTTGGCATTGCCATAGTGCCGATCACGCGTGAGGCCGGCAAAATCGGCAACAATCGCGTCACGGGATTTTGTCAACCGGTTAAACAAGGTCGACTTACCGACATTGGGCCGACCAACCAAGGCCAAAACAGGTTTCATGCCAGACGATCAGAGGACTGCGTCATTCTGGCCGAAACCCGAAAACGCCGCCTTTGCGAGTGACAACAACAAGGGTATTGCCAGCCAGAGTCGGCGTCACGTCGATGGGTGAACCATCGGTGGTGAGCCGGTTCAGCATGGTGCCATCCTCTCTCGAAATCACGTGAACGAGCCCTGAGTTATCACCGACCACGATGGACCTGCCCAGCGCCAGAGGCGCGCTCAGTTGTCGGAAACGCAACTGGTCCGATTCCCAAGCCGGTTCACCATTGGCTGCAAGCCGGGCGATCACTCGCCCATCGCTTTCAGTGGTGTAAACACGCTGCTCGTCTCCATGCACACCCACTGAACCGGAGGCGTTCTGACGCCACAACAACTTTCCCTGGCCAGCATCGACGCAAGCCACAGAGGCCTGGAAAGCCCTTGCGCAGACAACTTCACCATTTCTTCTAACTCCAGCGACCAAATCCACCAGACGCTCTATGTCGTTAGTGCCACGCGGCGTTGCAATTGCGACATCCCAAAGTGCTGAACCTGACACTGGGTTGATTCCAACCATGCGCCCCGAAAAACCTGCCACCAAAGTGTTCTTGACTGCCAACAGCACTCCGGCTTGACGCAGGATGAGCGATTCTCCAGGACGTTGGTTTTGCCACAACTTGCGGCCAGTGAATGCATCAAAGGCTGAGATAGTGCGATCTGCCGCGAGAACAAAAACACGCTCGCCAGCCACCAAAGGTGCCGTAAACACCTGTGCTGTCAAACCCGCACGCCAAAGCTCCTTGCCCGATTCAAACACAATCAGATCATTGCGGTTGGTCGTCAGGGCAGCAAAACGTCCATCAAATCCCACCCCAGCCGATATGCCTGATCCGGCATTGGCGCGCCAGACTGCTGCACCAGAACCTGAATCGCTGATCAGAACATTGCCATCCGAGCTAGCCAACGCCAACTGACCGTTGGCGGCCCTGATTTGTAATGGGAAATCAACCGGGCCAAGCTGGCTGCTCCAAACTCCCTTGATACCAATTAGCGCAGGGTTTGGCGCTAGGTCTTTCGGCAGCGGCTTCTGGCTATCACTGCTTGCGCAAGCGAAAAGTCCAACAAATGCGGCAACCGTCAAGCAGGATCGAATCAAATGTAGAGGTGAAAATTTGAGCATTAAAAACTACTTTCCGCTGGCTAATGCCACCTGATCCGGTCTCACAACATCCGTACCCAATGCATTGAGTTTGACTTCGACCAGACGCCGATATTCGGTGCCTGCATCCAGCAGGCGATAGGCTTTCTCATATTCAGCGATTGCTTTGGACTTTTCGGACTTCAATGACATCACGTCACCTTTTCGATCAGCAACAAGTCCCTCAAACTCTGGCGGGAAAACGCCACTCAGTAGCGCCAACGCAGCGTCGTAATTCTTGGCATCCATCAATATTGCTGCCAGGCGAAGCTTGGCAACTGCCTGGTATCCAGGATCAACCGACTGCTCCGAAAGCCAGGTCAAGGCCGCTTTGGCCGAATCAACCTTACCTGAAGCAAGCAGTTGCTTGGCAATCAGCAACGCCGATTGTTGGGCATATACCGTTCCACCAAACCGATCCTTCATCTCGCCGAAAACACGCTCCATCCGGCCCGGGTCCGCCGAAGCAACGGATCGCTCGACCTCATCAAATAATGCGGCTGCCTGCGCCGCTTGATTGCGTTGCCAGTATTGATAAAAATTCCAGCTGGCGAATACAGCCAGGATCGCAATCAGCGCCCACGTGATTGCATTGCCATATTGCTTCCAGAAGTGCTTGATCTGATCAAGCTGTTCCTGTTCTTCCAAGTCGAGTTGATTCGCCATAGGGTCAAAGTGTTAAACAGGAGATTGTAGGGTTGCAGCCCATTCTTGCGAATTGGCCAAGGAATGAAGGGACTGTGTACCCCCTTCGCGCATCGGCTTGATGGTGACTTTACCCGCTGAGACTTCGTCCGGTCCAAAAATCAATACAAATCTGGCACCACTTGCGTCCGCGCGCTTGAACTGACTTTTCATACTGCCCATGCCATCTTTGGTGCTTGCCCCCATCTGAACACAGATCCCCATCCGGCGCAGCTTCTGTAAAGTGAGCAACACCACAGGCATGTCCGATGTTTGCCCAACCACCGCATAAGCATCTGGCACTTGGTTAGCACTTACCCGTCCCTGTGCCTTGGCAAGCTCCAGTACCCGATCAACACCCAGGGCCCAACCCACAGCTGGTGCAGGTTTTCCACCGAGTTGTTCGAATAAGTAGTCATACCTTCCGCCGGCACATACTGTCCCCTGTGAGCCCAATCGATCGGTCACAAACTCGAAGACTGTGAGGTTGTAATAGTCCATACCCCGTACCAACCGGGGATTGATGCGGTACGCAATGTTGTTGGCGTCCAGAATGCCACGCAGGGTGTTGAAGTGCGTCAACGACGCTTCGCCGAGATAGTCAAGCAACTTTGGCGCCGCCTCCACGACTGCCTGCATATGGGGGTTCTTCGTATCCAGAATGCGCAGCGGATTGTTGTACAGGCGGCGACGGGCATCTTCATCCAGCAAATCGGCATGCTGCTCCAGATAATTGATCAATGCTTGCCGGTGAGCCAAACGTTCATCAGGTTGACCCAGGCTATTGAGCTCGAGCCTCACGTCATCCAGGCCAAGTTCTTCCCAAAGAACCGTTGCCATCAAAATCAACTCAGCATCGATCTCTGCGCCAGAGAAACCGAGGGCCTCAGCGCCGATCTGATCAAACTGGCGGTAACGACCCTTTTGTGGTCGTTCATGCCGAAACATAGGACCGATGTAAAAAAGTCGTTTCGGACCGTCATATAGCAGGTTATGTTCAAGTGCTGCCCGAACGACCCCGGCGGTGGCTTCAGGCCGAAGTGTCAATGCATCGCCATTGAGCCGATCCTCAAAACAATACATTTCCTTTTCAACAATGTCAGTAACTTCTCCGAGCCCGCGAACAAAAAGTGGTGTGCGCTCAACGATCGGGGTCCGTATATTTCGATAGGCGAAACGTAACATTAACCCGCGCACTTTGTGTTCAAGCCACTCCACTGCCGCAGAATCAGGTGGCAGGACGTCATTCATACCCTTGACGGCAGTCAGTTTTTCGCTTCGTTGCGATGAAGGTTTTTCAATCATTTGTCAATAAATCAAACTGCGATCGATTGGTTCTAGCCAAAACGCTTTTGCACATAGTTTTCTACGATCGCTTGAAACTCTGCGGCGATGTTCTCACCACGCAGGGTCATGAACTTCTCCCCATCGATGAATACTGGCGCAGCTGGTGTCTCACCCGTGCCAGGCAGACTGATACCAATATCTGCGTGTTTGCTTTCACCAGGGCCATTCACAATACACCCCATAACCGCCACCTTCAACTTCTCCACTCCAGGATATTGGTGCTTCCACAATGGCATCTGTTGACGCAGAAACTCCTCAATCTGCTGTGTGAGCTCTTGAAATGTGGTGCTGGTGGTTCGTCCGCAGCCGGGGCAAGCAGTGACGCTGGGTACAAAAGACCGTAACTCAAGAGCCTGAAGAATTTCTGTGGCGATGAGCACCTCCTGGGTGCGTGACTCTCCAGGTTGAGGCGTCAGTGATACCCGGATCGTGTCACCGATGCCCTCCTGGAGCAAAACAGCGAGTGCGGTCGTTGAAGCGACCACCCCTTTGACGCCCATTCCAGCCTCAGTCAATCCCAAGTGGAGAGGATAGACGCAGCGCTGGGCCAGTTCACGGTATACAGCTATCAAATCTTGAACCCCGCTCATTTTGCAGGACAACATCACCTGATTGGAAGGTAAGCCAATCTCAACAGCCCGTGTTGCGGAGTCAAGCGCCGAGGTAATCAAAGCCTCATACATGATCGCCTTGGCATCCTTGGGGACAGCCCGCCTGTTGTTCATGTCCATCAAGCCCGACAACAACTCCTGGTCCAGGCTGCCCCAGTTAACACCAATCCGAATGGCCTTACCCCAACGTACTGCGGCTTCGACCATCACGGAAAACTGCAGATCGTGCTTGTCACCCTTGCCGACATTGCCTGGATTGATCCGGTATTTGGAGAGCGCCTGAGCACATTGGGGATAGTCTGTCAGCAATCGATGCCCGTTATAGTGAAAGTCACCAATCAGTGGCACGTCGATACCCATACGGTCGAGTTGCTCGCGAATCGGGGCAACCGCCTGTGCTGCCTCAGGCGTATTGACTGTCAGTCTTACCAGCTCAGATCCTGCGAGAGCAAGTTCCTTGACCTGAATCGCAGTACCGATCACATCTGCAGTGTCGGTGTTGGTCATCGACTGCACACGCACAGGGGCGTCTCCACCGACTGTGACACATCGATTCCCCCAGACGATCTGCGCTTGCAGAGACTTGCGGGCCAATGGCCGTGCACTGGCAATGGCGTCATAGTCTGGCATCAATTCACCTCAAAGCGAGCAACATTGTTCTTAGAGATTGCCGTGAGATCCAGGACTTTGCCCCGAGCAGTCACAGAAATCAAGTCCGCGCGACCAACTACAACGGTCAGTGGTGGATCTGCGTTGACTGTCAATACTTCCCCTTTGCCAGTTACTTTGCGAAGTTGTGAAACATTCTTTGCGTCTGTCACCTCGATCCAGGACTCGCCCATGGCTTGTATCACCAACAACGCCTCTGACGAGGCTGTCAAAGTCAATGGTGGAACTTCAGATGCAACAGTCAATTTGGCATCTGCCAGGGCACTCAACGCCGGGCTGTCAGCTAACCTGACCGGTTCTGGGGGCATCCCACCTGCTGGCCCCTTGCCTTGATCCGCTCCTGGCTCGGCACTGATGCTCGCTTGGGCATCGGCCACCTCGGCAGCGGTTTGACCCGTCTGTACCGGCCAGAAGGCGATTGCCACAATGACCAATATCATGACGATGATCGCCAAACTCACTGGATTGAGTACCCGATGTAAAGACAAATCGCTGAACCGGGCAGGAGACTGCAGGGTTGTGTTTAAGCCGTCGTCGTCAGCCTTTATGGATGGACTGCGGCGCTGCGGCAGTGCCGCCATCACCGCCTGAGAATCCAGTTTCAGAGTCCGACAGACACTCAGCGTCAATGCACGCACAAAAACAACATCTGGCAACAGATCATATCTGTCGGCTTCCAGTGCCTCCAGCTTTTTGACAGG
Source organism: Rhodoferax sp. (assembly GCA_018061265.1). Classification (GTDB taxonomy): domain Bacteria; phylum Pseudomonadota; class Gammaproteobacteria; order Burkholderiales; family Burkholderiaceae_C; genus Rhodoferax. The sequence continues at coordinate 57,689 of JAGOUM010000006.1, forward strand.
CACTTTGAGCGACACCGCCAACGCCGCAATGTGCAAACCCTGTGCCTCTCTTGCGCCCCGAAGCATTGCCCCCGCCCCTGATGGGGCGTGAACTTCCATGGTTTTATCGAGACCGGATAAGGGTTTGATCTGCGCGGTGCCAGACATCTCATTCATTGAAGGCGCCTCGCCGATACTGCGCAGTCTCAGGCGACTGCGGGAACCGTTTTTCCAACTGGGCACCCAATTGGGCCGACGCAGTTAAATTGGACAGTCGCTGCTCTGTCCGGATGCCCAGCCAGAGTGATTCTGCATTGGCCAAATCACTATTGTTCAGGCGACGGATGTAAAACTGAGCGCGCACATATTCCTTCTGTTTGAAAAGTACGTTGGCAAGGTTGTAGCCCGTAATCGGATTGCTCGCATCGTACTCATATGATCTGATCAAGCTGGATTCGGCGTCACGCAACATGCCCGCACGCTCTTGACACAACCCAAGAATCCTGTAGGTCTTGGCTCGCTCTCCATAAAGTGGATCTGCCAGGGCCTGAGATAGAAACTCAAACGCCTGCGGGAACGCTCCCTGGTTGCATTTAAGCCAGCCTAAATTGTGCAGGACGCTAGAGTTCCTGGGCGAAATTGATAAAGCCTTGGTAAAGCTCTCCTCCGCCACCGCAAAGTCGTTCAATCGCATATAAATCAGGCCGCGTACGCTGTAGGCTTCCACATAGGTCGGATCGGCGATGATCGCCTGTTTGATTTCATCCAGCGCGATCGTAGGTTTTCCCAGCTCAAGATAACCACTTGCAAGGTCAGTTCGATTGCGCGCGCGTTTTCGCTCGGTCGATTCATCGGAGTCAGTGATCATTTCAACGCGACTGGCGCCTGCCCCTTTGTCCGACCGGTTGGCGCAGCCAGATGCAAGAAAACAAACGCCCAAGAACGCCATCATCCAGACCACAATTGACCGGACAGAACAGTTTTTCATTGTCACTTTCTTGGCTTAAGCCTTTACAGCCATCATGATTCTCTGGCGAGCAATTCGCTCCTCCACCCGCGTGCGATCGTTCACCTCTCCGGCCAATTGACCACAGGCAGCATCGATGTCATCGCCTCTCGTTTTCCGGATCGTAGTGACAAAACCGGCGTCAGAAAGAATTTTCGCAAACTTGGCGACTTGCGCCGGTTGCGAACGCAGTAGCCCAGACTGAGGAAACGGATTAAAGGGTATGAGATTAAATTTGCACCACGGCCTGTTGCCCGCGCCCTTTCGCACCAAGTTGACAAGCTCAAATGCATGTTCGGGTTGGTCGTTCACCCCATCAAGCAGACAATATTCAAACGTGATGAAGTCACGGGGTGCAGACTCCAGGTATCGCCTGCACGTCTGTATCAGTTCATCCAAAGGATACTTGACATTGAGTGGGACCAATCGATCACGTAATTGGTCGTTGCCTGCATGCAGCGAGACTGCAAGTGCCACCGGGCAGTCGTTCGCCAGGCGCTCGATCATGGGGACAACACCTGAGGTTGAAACCGTCACCCGCCGTCGGGATAGGCCGTACGCATGGTCACTCAGCATGGTCCGTAACGCCGACACAACTGCATCGTAGTTTTGCAGGGGCTCCCCCATGCCCATCATCACAACATTGGTGATGACGCGTTCATTTCCGCCATTGCGCTGCCGCAAAAAATGCTCGGCGAACCACAATTGGGCAATAATCTCACCAACACTAAGGTTTCGACTGAATCCCTGATGTCCCGTTGAGCAAAAGCGGCACCCCACCGCACAGCCAGCCTGTGAAGATACACATAGCGTTCCTCGGTCGGCCTCCGGGATGTAGACAGTTTCTATGGTATTGCCACTACCAACATCAAACAGCCACTTCGCGGTTCCGTCAGCAGACAGGTGTTGGGAGACAACGACAAGTGGACGAACAACGGCACATGCCTTGAGTTTGTCGCGCAGGGTCTTGGCAAGATCGGACATTTCGTCAAATTCGCTGGCACCCTTTTGATGTACCCAGCGAAACAACTGAACGGCACGAAAGCGTTTCTCTCCCAGCCGTTCGCAAAAATCGGCCAAGCCCTCGAGATCAAAATCGAGCAGGTTGACCGACATCTGTGCGCCTATCGCGAATAAACGTTCATGCCGGGGAAGAAAAAGGCGATTTCGACCGCTGCTGTCTCAGCAGCGTCAGAGCCATGTACGGCATTGGCATCGATGCTGTCGGCAAAATCGGCGCGGATGGTACCCGGAGCCGCTTTTTTTGGATCGGTAGCACCCATCAGATCACGATTTTTCAAAATCGCATTTTCACCTTCCAGCGCCTGAATCATCACAGGACCAGAAATCATGAAGTCCACCAGATCCTTGAAAAATGGGCGGGCTTTATGCACAGCGTAGAACGCTTCGGCTTCGCCTCGCGACAAGTGCATCATTCGGGCAGCAACAATCTTCAGACCCGCCGCTTCAAAGCGTGCATAAATCTGACCAATGACGTTTTTGGCAACGGCGTCTGGCTTGATGATGGAGAGCGTTCTTTCGATAGTCATGTTGATTCCTTGAGAAAAATTGATTTGATGGCTATTTAACCAAACCCATGAGTTTAACCTGAGCCCATCAATCATTGAGGCGATGTGATCCACCCAGTTGAGTTAACGAGGTCGACCCGTCGATCTGCGTCCACCAGAAGATCCCGATCCAGCGCCACGACTGGTACGGGCTTCCTGCCGCTGCCTGGTGAAACTATCTACACCGATGTAGCCTAGCGAGGTTTTCATTGGATCTGGTTGCCCGACGGATTGGCCTTTTCTGGCGGACGGGTTACCACGGCCTCCGTTTGGCCGCGACCGCAACGCATTGCCAGGGTCTCTATTGTCCCTAACTGTTTTAGAGACGCCTGCTTGGGTCGAATCAGCAACACCATGCTTGGGCTGCGCCACGCGGGAGAGCGCCCGAATGTCTGAGTCGTCAAGCTCCATCCAGGCGCCACGCTTCAAACCGCGCGGCAAAACCATCGCGCCATAACGAATGCGGATCAGACGACTGACCGCATGGCCGAGCGATTCCAGCATCCGCCGCACCTCCCGATTTCGACCCTCGGAAATCGTCACCCGATACCAGCAGTTCGATCCTTCACCGCCACCCTCCTCGATACTGCCGAACTGCGCGATCCCGTCTTCAAGCTGTACGCCGGACAAAAGCTTGGTCTTTTCTTCTGCACTGAGCGCCCCCAGTACCCGAACCGCGTACTCTCGTTCCAGTCCGAAACGGGGGTGCATTAGATTATTTGCCAGTTCACCTGAACTTGTGAACAGCAACAGTCCTTCAGTGTTGAGGTCTAGCCTGCCAACAGACTGCCACTTTCCTTGAAACAACTTCGGCAGTTTGCGGAAAACTGTCGGGCGATTCTGCGGATCATCGTGGCTAACCACCTCACCTGCCGGCTTGTGGTACGCGATTACCCGAGGCGGAGGTGGTGCCAGCCTAAAGCGGATCGGTTTGCCATTTACTTTGACATGATCGCCAAACTGAACCCGCTGACCAATATGTGCTGGTTCATTGTTGACAGTAATTCGGCCTTCGAGTATCAGTTGCTCCATCTCCAGGCGCGAGCCCATGCCGGCTTGAGCAAGCACTTTATGGAGTTTGGGCGACTCGGGCTGTGGCGGCAAGACCCGTTTGGCCGTTACAACATCCGGGCTGCTTTCCTCCCTATCAAATTTTCCGGATATCACATCCTCAAATCGAATGACATCATCGACAGATGGCACAAGTAAAGGTACGTTCTCGGTCATATTCAGTTTCCTAATGAGGGCTCATCTAACCAACTGGTTAGGTCAACAGGTTTCGTTCCATATCCGGCGGCACCACGACATGAATGTCCATGGATACAGCATCATTGCCTGTCCGTTGCGCAGACACACTGGAACTGTGGGCCGCAAGTTCTGGCAACGATTCGAGCATCTGACCCGGCATTTCCAGTAGTGGCAATTGGTCAAGCGACTGCAGTCCAAAATCGTCAAGAAACTGTCTTGTCGTCGCAAACAGACCTGGACGACCAACCGTGTCCCTGTAACCGATAACTTCGATCCAACCTCGGTCTTCAAGCTGCTTTACCGTCAGGGAATTCACCGTTACACCCCGAATTGTCTCGATATCACCCCGTGTCACCGGTTGTTTATAGGCAATGATGGCCAGGGTCTCCAGCGTTGATCGGGAATAACGGGGTGGTTTTTCCGGGTGCAGGCGATCAAGAAACTCACGCATTCCCGGGCGACTTTGCAGGCGCCAGCCAGTGGCCAGAGACACGAGCTCGACTCCCCGATGCACATATTCATGCTGTAGGTCCCGCAGCAAGAGTCGAATTGAGTCTGCATTCAAGGCATCTTCAAAAAGCGTACGCATGTCCCGCATTGCCAATGGGTGAGGCGAACAAATCAAGGCAGTTTCGAGGATGCGCTTGGCATCCGTTGTATTCATGGTTTAGTCAATTCCGAAAACATCGCCAAGTCACTGATTGACCACGTGACCACGATTCTGGGAGGCATTGGATACGGAAAATCGGTTTCGATACCCGGAGCGGGCCTTTAGCGCAGTAGGCTAAATCGCATCGAGATTGTACTTGAGACCCAGCGTAAGACTCGCGCTCTCAAAGTCACTTGGTGGCGGTGATAAAAAAACAAGTGGTGCCGCGGTCACCGGATGCAAAAAAGACAATTTCACAGCATGTAAAGCCTGACGACTTAGCCCCAGCGCCAGACCGCCGCCGTACATGAGATCTGCAACCAAAGGATGGCCCATAGAAGCCAGATGCACACGAATCTGATGGGTGCGACCCGTCTGCAACCGGCAATGAACGAGACTACCCGATGCACAAGTATCCAGACAGTGAAGGTCCGTGTGCGCTGTCTTGCCTGGATTGACCACCAGATCGACCACGGCCATACGTAAGCGATTGGTCGGATCCCTGCCAATTGGCCTGGCCACATGACAATGCGTGGCACAGCTCCATGCGCCGTGTACCAGCGCCAGGTATTGGCGCTTGACAGTTCGATCAGCGATGGCTTTGACCAAGGCATCCATGACGCCGCGGGTGCGCGCAACAACCATCAGACCACTCGTGTCTTTGTCGAGCCGATGCACGATGCCGGCACGAGGAAGCATAAATGCTTGTGGATCGAATCCCAATAGCCCGTTCATCAGTGTGCCGGACCAGTTCCCGGGCGCGGGATGTACCACCAATCCTGCGGGCTTATTGATGACGAGCAGGTGCGCATCCTGATAGACCAGCTCAAGGGACATCGACTCGGCCTTGAACGCCTGGCTTTGGGGCGTCGGTCGAAGTTCGATACCGACCTGATCCCCAATTTTCATCCGTTGTGCTGGCTTTGAAAGCACTTTGGTGTTGAGACTAACCGCACCCAGAGCAATCAGTTGCTGCAGGTAACTGCGCGAGAATTCAGGAACAAGTTCAACCAGGACCTGATCCAGTCGCCGATTGTGCTGGGCTTGCCCCAACGTCACGTTGCGACATTCGATGTCGGCATCCACCAAGTCGGTTTCGGTCTCGATCACATCGGGGGGGGTCGATATAATGATTTGGCTACCTCTCAAGAAAGATGTTCTACATGCCCGGTTTCAAATTATCTGTGTTATTCAGCTGGATTCCGGCTTGCAGTCTGGTTTTGCTGGGTGCTTGTTCAACCACTGCTGTTGATCCAACTGCCGGGTGGAGCCCCAACAAGATCTATGCTGAGGCAAAAGACGAGATGAGCACAGGCGGCTACGAGAAGGCGGTGCCGTTGCTGGAAAAGCTGGAAGGGCGGGCTGCCGGGACGCCTCTGGCGCAACAAGCTCAGATTGACAAGGCTTATGCACAATACAAGGCGGGTGATGCCATTCAATCGGTTGCAACGCTGGACCGGTTCATGAAACTCCATCCAGCGAGCCCGGCGATTGATTACGCGCTGTATCTCAAAGGATTGGTCAACTTCAATGACGATCTCGGTCTCTTTTCCGCATTCACGCAGCAAGACCTTGCTGAGCGCGACCAAAAAGCTGCCAAAGAGTCCTTTGAATCCTTCAAGGATCTGGTGACGCGATTTCCTGACTCCCGCTATGCAGTCGATGCGCGATCGCGGATGGACTATGTCATCACATCCCTCGCGCAATCAGAGGTCTATGTTGCCAACTACTACTACCACCGAGGTGCCTATCTGGCAGCCATCAACCGGGCACAATCGGCCATCGCGGAGTATCAGGGTGTGCCGGCCCTTGAAGAAGCACTTTTCATCATGATCAAGTCCTACGACGCGTTGAATATGTCGGAGATGCGAGACGATACGCGCCGGGTTCTTGAAAAGAACTACCCGAACACACCATATCTGACACAGGGTTTCAAGAGCAAAACACAGCCATGGTGGAAATTCTGGTGAGTCTATGAAAACCAAAGGGTACCGGCTGACGGCCGCAACCGGTATACACAAAGGAGACCGCGATTACCAACAGGACCAGGTGGCGTTGTTGGCCCATCCCCGCGTCAAAGGTTGCGTGATGGCAGTGCTTGCAGATGGAATGGGTGGCCGCAGTGGCGGACGCAAAGCATCTGATCAGGTCATCCTCACGGCTCGGCAGCTGTTTGAATGTTACTCACCGGCGATGGACGATCCGACAGCCCTGCTCAGTCAACTGGCAGCTGAAGCACACACCGTCATCAAACTTACCGCCCTTTCCACTGAGGAAGAACCCCATAGCACGCTGGCGGCCTTTGTTGTTGATTCCGGTGGTCGCTGCCATTGGGCACACGCTGGTGATTCACGTGTTTACTATTTCCGTGGCAATCAGCTGGTCAAACGGACTCTTGACCATTCCTATGTGCAAACGTTGGTGAACCAAGGTGAACTGACGCCTGAAGAAGCCAATTTTCACCCTCGTTCCAATATTTTGATGGGTTGCCTTGGCACTGAAAAAGACCCACCGCTGGAACTTGCTCCTGCTTGTCAGATGCAGCCCGGTGACAGCCTGCTGGTCTGCAGTGACGGGGTGTGGCATTATTTCAACGATGTGGAGCTTGGTTCGATTCTGTCGAGTCTGTCGGCCCGGGATGCCAGTGAGTTCCTGATTTCCAAAGCCAGAAGTCGAGCCAAGGGCAGCGGGGATAACTTGTCTTTGGCGATTGTGAAGTTTGAACCACTGGAAGTAGCCAACAAAACACCTGAACCGATCGAACAGGCTTCAGCAAACCTTCAACGCAAAGGGCTCTGGCCATCTGACGCTGGACCCAGGTGAAGTTCTGCTGGTGGAGTTGATTTACTTTCAAGCCGCTGCAGAGCCTGCACTGCCTTGGACTGACGATCCATATCATTGAGGATCATTTCCTGTCGCCGCAAATCATTGAGAACACTGCGGTGCTGTGAGCGTAGCTCTCGCAAACAGTCCGTCACGGCGAACTTTGTGTAGCAAATCCTTTCTTGCTCCTGCTGCTTCAACACTTGTTGAGCCCGTGCCTTGGCGATCTGTTGGCGCTGCTCGGCAATGCCAAAAGTCTGCCCAAAAGCGCCTCCCACCGTGATTGAGATTATGGCGATCAGCAAACGACAGCGAGTTTGTTTGGTTGTCACTATGTCAGCCGGGTATCAACATCGCGACGTTGCAAGCCGAGAAATTCTGCGGACTGCATTTCGTTGATGCGTGAAACAGTGCGTGCGAATTCATGGGCCAATTGTCCCTCGGTATACAGCTGCTCAGGCGGCACTGCAGCGGACATGATCAGTTTGACACGGCGGTCATACAACACGTCGACCAGCCAGGTAAAACGACGGGCTTCTGCAGACATTCGTGGCGGCAGCTCTGGTACATCGCTCAGCAGCACTGTATGAAACTGACTGGCTATCTCCAGGTAGTCATTCTGCGACCGCGGGCCACCACATAAGGCTTTGAAGTCGAACCAGACCACACCCCCGGCACGCCGCCTGGCGTGAATCGTACGTGCCTCAATTTGCAGGGACGGATTTTCATCCTGCGAACTGGCCAGTTTCTCGAACGCCTCGAGCATGGCGACCTCTGCTGCATCTCCCAGCGGACTGTGGTAGATCTGCAATTGTTCGAGTGCACGTCCGCGATAGTCAGTACCGTTGTCAACATTAACAACGGTCAGTCGGTCCTTGAGCAGTGCGATGGCGGGTCGAATCCGATCACGATGTAAACCGTTCGGGTACAGGTCATCTGGCTTGAAATTCGAGGTTGTTACAAACCCGACACCATTGTCAAACAGTGCCTGAAGCAAGCGGTGAAGAATCATTGCGTCTGTGATGTCGGACACATGAAACTCGTCAAAACAGATTAAACGGTAGCGCTGTGCCATGCGTTTTGCCAGCACATCAAGCGGATTGGCGGTGCCTTGCAATCCCGACAATTCACGATGAACCTCGCGCATGAACTCATGGAAATGCAAACGCGTCTTGCGTTTTAATGGCACCGCCCCATAAAAGCAGTCCATCAAAAAGCTCTTCCCCCGCCCAACTCCGCCGTACATGTAGATACCGCGGGGAATCGGAGGATGGTTGATCAGTTTTTTTAATGTGTTTGAGCGCTTCTCCTTGAATTTGGCCCACTCCCGTGCGCAGGTTTCCAACACCTGGATCGCCCGCAACTGGGCCGGATCAGCGCTAAATCCACGCGCAAGCAACTCCGCTTGATAAACTTTCCGGACGGTCACATGACCTCTACTTACTTTACTTAGAGTAGCTAAAAGCGCTACTCCTGTATGCGCCAGAAGCCATTTTTATGCTTAATCTAGAAGTTCAAAGTCCTTTTATCTACTGCCAGCGCAGCTTCCTTGGTTGACTCACTCAGTGACGGGTGCGCATGGCAAATGCGTGCAATGTCTTCGCTACTGGCCCGAAACTCCATCGCCACCACACATTCGGCGATCAACTCGCTGGCCATAGGCCCAACGATGTGGACACCCAGTATTTCGTCGGTCTTGGCGTCAGCCAGCATCTTGACCATGCCGGTGGTGTCACCCAAGGCACGCGCACGACCATTGGCCAGAAACGGGAACGTGCCCGCCCGATAAGATACACCGTCCGCTTTCAGCTGCTGTTCGGTTCGACCCACCCAGGCGATTTCCGGGCTGGTGTAGATCACCCAGGGAATCGTGTTGAAGTTGACATGCCCGTGTTGGCCTGCAATGCGCTCAGCCACCGCGACGCCCTCTTCTTCGGCTTTATGTGCAAGCATTGGTCCACGCACCACGTCACCGACGGCCCAGACGCCGGGCAGGTTGGTCCTGCAGTCACCATCCACCACGACGGCTCCCCGCTCATCAAGTTGCAAGCCTACGGCCTCTGCATTCAGACCAATGGTGTTGGGCACACGGCCAATCGACACGATAAGCCTGTCAGCGTCCAGAGACTTGGCCTCACCTTTGGCGTTGGTATAGGCGATGGCTACCCCTTTTTTACTGGCCTTGATTTCGCCCACCGTCACGCCTAACTCGATCTTGAGCCCCTGCTTGTCAAACGCCTTTTTCGCCTCTTTGGCAATCTGTTCATCCACCGCACCCAGGAATGTCGGCAGACCTTCCAGAATGGTAACGTCCGCACCCAGACGTCGCCAGACCGAGCCCATCTCCAGGCCAATCACGCCGGACCCGATCAACGCCAGCTTTTTTGGCACCGCGCCAATTCGCAACGCTCCGTCGTTGGACAGAATCAACTCCTCGTCAAACGGCGTACCCGGTAGCGCCCTGGCATTGGAACCCGTAGCCACGATGATGTGCTGACCAAGCAGCATTTCTTCGGCGGTGCCCATCACCTTGATTTCGTACCCTGTCGCACCGACCGACTTCACAAACGAGGCTCGGCCATGAAAGAAACTGATCTTGTTCTTCTTGAACAAATACAGGATGCCATCATTGTTTTGCTTGACCACTGTGTCTTTGCGCGCCACCATTTTGGCGACATCCATGCTCAGACCTTTGACGGTAATGCCATGGTCCGAGAAGTGGTGGTTGGCCTGCTCGTAGTGTTCGCTGCTTTGGAGCAATGCCTTGCTCGGAATGCAGCCAACATTGGTGCAGGTTCCACCCGGTGCCGGGCCACCTGCGCTGTTTTGCCATTCGTCAATACACGCCACTGTTTTGCCCAATTGGGCGGCGCGGATGGCGGCCACGTAACCCCCCGGGCCAGCACCAATCACGATCACATCAAAGGTTTTGCTCATATCGTCTTTCTATTCATGTTGCAACGTGCATCTCATGCTTCGTCTCCACAGGCGGCTGCGAAAATACTTCAGATATCAAACAGCAGGCGTGCCGGATCTTCCAGTGCCTCTTTCATCGCAACCAGTCCCAGTACGGCTTCGCGGCCGTCGATGATGCGGTGGTCGTAGCTCATGGCAAAGTAGTTCATCGGACGCACCACCACTTGGCCGTTTTCAACCATGGCGCGGTCCTTGGTGGCATGTACGCCCAGAATCGCACTTTGCGGCGGATTGATGATGGGTGTCGACATCATCGAGCCGAAAGTGCCGCCGTTGCTGATCGAGAAAGTGCCGCCCGTCATCTCTTCCATGCCTAATTTGCCGTCCCGCGCTTTGGTGCCAAATTCCGCAATCTTTTTCTCGATGTCGGCAAAACTCATCTGGTCCGCATTGCGCAAAATGGGCACCACCAGGCCGCGCGGTGAGCCCACGGCAATACCGATGTCAAAGTAGCCGTGGTAGACGATGTCGGTGCCATCCACCGAGGCATTAAGGACCGGGAACTTTTTGAGGGCATGCACTGCTGCCTTGACGAAAAAGCTCATGAACCCCAGTTTGACCCCATGCTCCTTTTCAAAGCGCTCTTGCATGCGCTTGCGCATGTCCATCACTGGAGCCATGTTGATTTCATTAAATGTGGTCAATATGGCGTTGGTGCTCTGAGACTGGATCAAGCGTTCCGCTACACGGGCACGCAGTCGGCTCATCGGCACACGCTGCTCCGGGCGTCCAGCGAGCTCGGCTGCCAGACTTCCAACTGGGACTGCAACTTGAGGCAACAAAGCGGCTGCAGCCTTGGCTGGCATAGCAGGAGCGGCTACCACTTTGGGTGAATTTGGAGTGGCTGTTGGGCCACCGGCAACCGCAGCGAGGACATCGCCCTTGGTGATACGCCCGTCTTTACCACTGCCTGACACTGATCCGGCCGCCAGTTGGTTGTCGGCCATCAACTTGGCCGCAGCTGGCATGGCCACCCCGGCCATGCTGGTGCCGCTTGCAGCAGGCGCTGACACCGTTGCCGCTGCAGTGGCTGCGGCCATAGCCAGCGTGATGGGCGCTGCAGCAACGGCAGCACCGGCAACCGCTTCGGTGTCGATGCGGGCGATAAGTTGCTCAGCAGCAACCGTACTGCCGCCGGGTTCGACGATCTCGACAATCACGCCGGCAGAAGGTGCTGGCACCTCCATCACGACTTTGTCGGTTTCGACTTCAATCAGGATTTCATCCACAGCGACGCTGTCGCCAACTTTTTTCTTCCATTGCAACAAGGTGGCTTCGGCCACGGATTCGGACAGTTGCGGGACTTTGACTTCGACGAGTGCCATATCAGTGCTTTCAAAAAATGAGGAGGACGCTTGCCACCAGGATGCTCCCTGGCCGGCCATGAGGCGGATTTACTTGGTCAGAATGAAGCCCTTGAGCTTGCCAAACGCACCCTCGACAAGCGCTTTTTGCTGCTCCTGATGCAGGTGTGAATAACCCACCGCCGGTGAAGCCGACGCTGCGCGACCCGAGTACCCGAGCTTTTGCCCTTCCAGCATGTTTTCGTGAATGTAGTGCTGCACAAAAAACCAGGCGCCTTGATTTTGTGGCTCGTCCTGTGTCCATACGACGTCGGTCACATTGGGGTACTTTTTGAGTTCGGTGGCAAACGCCTTGTGCGGAAACGGGTACAACTGCTCAACCCGCAAAATGGCCACATCGTCAGCGCCCTTCTCTTCACGCTTTTTCGACAGGTCATAAAACACTTTGCCTGAGCAGGCAATCACACGCCTGACTTTGTCGTTGCGCTGAACCTTGTGATCCGGGATGATGGTCTGAAATCCGCCTTTGGTGAATTCGGACAACGGAGATGCCGCATCCTTGTTGCGCAGCAGAGACTTGGGTGTGAAGATGATCAATGGTTTACGCAGGTTGCGCACCATCTGGCGGCGCAGCACATGAAAGATCTGACTTGCTGTGGTCGGCTGCACCAGCTGCATATTGGTATCTGCGGCAAGTTGCATGAAACGCTCAACCCTCGCAGAAGAATGCTCAGGACCCTGCCCTTCGTAGCCATGCGGCAGCATCAAGGTGATGCCATTCACACGGCCCCATTTGACTTCACCCGACGCGATAAACTGGTCAATCACCACCTGTGCACCATTGGCAAAGTCACCAAATTGCGCTTCCCAGATCACCAGTGTATTGGGGTCGTTGGAGGCGTAGCCATACTCAAAACCTAGCACTGCCTCTTCTGACAGGATGGAGTCAATCACCACAAAGGGCGACTGACCCTCCGCCACGTTTTGCAGCGGTACATAGGTGCCCTCATTCCACTTTTCACGATTCTGGTCATGAATGACCGCGTGCCGATGCGTGAAGGTTCCGCGCCCGCAGTCCTCACCACTTAAACGCACGCCATAGCCGCTGGCCACCAGCGAGGCGAATGCCATATGTTCGCCCATACCCCAGTCCACAGGAATGTCGCCTCGCCCCATGGCAGCACGGTCGTCATAAACCTTCTTGACCAATGGATGTGGTGTCACCGATGCTGGGATAGTGGTGATTTTCTCTGCCAAGCGCTTCCACTCCGCCGTCGGAATGGCGGTATCGCCTGCATCAGTCCACTTCTTGCCCAAAAACGGCGTCCAGTCCACCGCGTACTTGCTCTTGAAATTGGTCAGGACAGGGTCGGTGGTATGACGGCCGGCATCCATCGCCGCGCGGTAAGCCTTGGCCATGTCGCTGCCCAAGTCATCACCCAGTCCTTGCGCTGCCAGTTTGTCGGCATAGAGCTTGCGGGTACCAGGATGCTGCGCGATCTTTTTGTACATCAGCGGCTGTGTCAAGGCCGGGGTGTCCTGCTCGTTGTGGCCGAGTTTGCGAAAACAGATGATGTCCAGCACCACATCCTTGCGGAATTCCATGCGGTATTCCAGTGCCCACTGCATCGCCATGACCACTGCTTCCGGATCATCACCGTTGACGTGCATCACGGGGGCCTCGACTCCCTTGACGATGTCGGTGCAATACAGTGTTGAGCGGTAATCACGCGGGTCGGAGGTGGTAAAGCCAATCTGGTTGTTGATGATCAGGTGCACCGTGCCAGCCGTGGTGTAGCCGCGGGTTTGCGCCAGTGCCAGCGTCTCCTGGTTGACGCCCTGACCGGCAAACGCCGCGTCTCCGTGCACCAGCACAGGCAGCACCTGGCGGCCGGTGGGGTCACCCCGGCGGTCCATACGCGCGCGTACCGAACCCTCGACCACCGGGTTGACAATTTCCAGGTGCGAGGGATTGAACGCCAGGCTCAGGTGCACTGGCCCGCCAGGTGTGGTGACATCCGAGCTGAAACCCTGGTGGTACTTGACGTCCCCAGCGGGCAAATCTTCTGGGGCGGTGTGATCAAACTCCGCAAACAAGTCACCCGGCATCTTGCCCAAGGTATTGACCAGCACATTAAGGCGACCGCGGTGCGCCATTCCAATCACGATTTCCTGCACACCTTTGGCACCCGCTTGCTGAATCAGCACGTCCATCGCGGCGATAAAACTCTCGCCGCCTTCGAGTGAAAAGCGCTTTTGTCCGACATACTTGGTGTGCAAAAAACGCTCCAGACCTTCAGCGGCGGTCAGGCGGTCAAGAATATGCTTCTTCTGGTTGACGTCAAAATTGGGCTTGCTGCGCACACTCTCCAGTTTTTGCTGCCACCAGCGTTTTTGCGTCTGGTCGGTCAGATACTGATACTCCGCACCGATGCTGCCGCAATAAGTTTCGCGCAATGCATTGAGCAGTTCGCGCAGCGACATCTTGTCTTTGCCAAAAAAAGTGTTGCTGACGTCGAAAACAGTTTCGAAGTCTGCGTCGGCGAATCCGTAAAAAGACGGCTCCAACTCAGGAATGCTTGGCCGCTCGGTGCGTTTGAGCGGGTCCAGATCTGCCCAGCTTGCACCAACGTTGCGATAGGCCGCAATCAACTGCTGCGCGGCGGTCCGCTTGCGGCCCATTTCGGCGTCGACACTGGCAACCACCACCTTGGTACCGCCGGCTTTGGCGCGCTGCGCAAAGGCATCAATCACCGGTTGATGTGCAACGTCTTTGGCATTGCTGCCGTCAACAGCGGGCACATGTTGCAAAGCATCAAAGTACTCGCGCCAGGTATCGGGCACGCTGCCGGGGTTGGCCAGGTAGTTTTCGTACATCTCCTCGACGTACGGGGCGTTGCCGCCGAAAAGATAGGTATTGGCCTGATAGGCCTGATAAACCGTGCTGGTTTGACTCATGTGGCGCTGACTTTCATTTCCCTTGAGGAAACTGGAGCTGGTTAAAGCTTCGGGTTGATTAACCTTCCGCGTCACGGCTTGACCGTTTAGCGGATGCGACTGTGGCGTTGGAAGGGGCCGGTTGCGGCTGGCGATTGTGCCACCCGCAACTTGGCATGAGGCTTACAAGGATTTGATTTTTCGCAAATTAAGTCGACACCAGATCCTTGATTTGCTGCAGTGCAGCCGGATCGTCCATGGTGGTCAGGTCACCAGGATCGCGGCCCTCACACACTGCGGCGATGGCGCGACGCAAACACTTGCCGCTGCGTGTCTTGGGCAGTACAGTCACAAAACGCACGCGTGCAGGGCGGGCCACCGCTCCGAGGTCTTTGTCGACCAGTTTAAAAATCTCGCCTTCAAGTTTCAGGCGCGCTGCTTCGTCCGGAATCTGGCTGGCGTCCTTGACCACGGCGAACGCCATTGCCACCTGTCCCTTCAGCTGATCAGCCACACCCACCACCGCCACCTCGGCAACGTTGGGATGAGCAGAAATACTTTCCTCAATTTCACGGGTACCGAGGCGGTGTCCCGCGACATTGATCACGTCATCGGTGCGGCCCAAAATAAAGTAGTACCCGTCAGCATCGCGAATACCCCAGTCGAAAGTGGAATACACCAGCTTGCCAGGCACACTCCTCCAGTAAGTATTGACAAAGCGCTCGTCGTCGCGCCACACGGTTTGCATACATCCCGGGGGCAGCGGGCCCTCGACCGCGACCACACCTTTCTGGTTGGCGCCAATCAGTTCCTCGCCAGTCTGGTCATCAAGCAGTTTGACGTCGTAGCCATACA
This sequence comes from Rhodoferax sp., assembly GCA_018061265.1. Lineage (GTDB taxonomy): Bacteria > Pseudomonadota > Gammaproteobacteria > Burkholderiales > Burkholderiaceae_C > Rhodoferax. The sequence continues at coordinate 73,034 of JAGOUM010000006.1, forward strand.
CCGCTTTGCCCGGCGAACCAAACTTGCTTTGCGCTTTCTCAACACCATTGCACAGGCTCAAAATTGGCCAACCAGTCTCGGTCTGCCAATAGTTGTCGATGATCGGCTTGCCAAGCCCCTCGCTGATCCACTGGGCAGTGGGTTCATCCAGAGGCTCACCCGCCAGAAACAGGGCGCGCAGCGATGAGAGGTCATACTTGGTGAGCAAGGCAGGATCCTGTTTCTTCAATACGCGCACTGCCGTTGGCGCGCTGAACATGACTGTGACCTTGTACTTCTCGACGAGGCTCCACCAAATGCCACCATCGGGGCGGGTTGGCAGACCCTCGTACATGATGGTTGCCATCCCGGCAATCAACGGGCCGTAAATGATGTAGCTGTGCCCGACAACCCAACCGATATCACTGGTCGAAAAGTAGGTTTCACCCGCGTTTCCGGCATAGATGTGTTTCATACTGGCAGCCAGCGCCACACAATAGCCCCCCGTATCGCGCTGAACTCCTTTGGGTTTTCCGGTGGTGCCGCTGGTGTAAAGCGTGTAGCTGGGGTGAGTTGCATCGACCCATTCACACTCAACCTTGGTTTCCAGGTTCTTTTCGCGCAACGCGCCCCACAGATGGTCACGTCCAGCAACCATTTCCATAGCCGCCATACCACGATCAACCAGCAGGACTGCTTCGGGTTTGTATTTGGACAGACGCAGCGCCTCATCCAACAAGGGCTTGTAGGGAACGGCCTTGCCACCGCGTGAACCCGCATCAGCACTGACGATCACCCGTGGCTCGGCGTCCTCAATCCGAGAAGCCAGCGAACCGGATGCAAAACCACCAAATACCACCGAATGAATGGCGCCTATACGCACGCAGGCCAGCATGGCAAACGCTGCCTCAGCCACCATCGGCATATAGATCAGCACCCGATCACCTTTTTCTACACCCAAGTCTTTGAGCACCGCGGCCATACGTTGCACTTCTGCGTGCAATTCACGAAAGCTGTACACCTTTTCCTGATTTGTCTCGGTGGAGACAAAAATCAGTGCCGCCTGATCAGGTCGGTCTTTCAGATGACGATCCACGGCGTTGTGGCACAGGTTGGTCTGCCCGCCCACAAACCATTTGGCAAAAGGTGGATTGCTGTAATCACAAATTTGCTGCGGCGGCACTTTCCATTCGACCAGTTGTGCCTGCTCGGCCCAAAAAGCATCTCGATCTACAAGGGATGTCTGGTGGAATTCGGCATAAGTGCTCATGATTTTTGTCTCCAAATGGGTTGTTAGAACTGAATTCATAATTATGAACGGCGAGCTTGCTACACCCTGACTCCAAGCGCAGGCTACAAAGCTTTCTCAGCGGAACTGCTGACAAAGTCTTTGAGCAATAGCTGGCGGGCGCCAGAGCCTCCAATTTTGAATTTTGATCGCTACTTGATCAGTGATTGAATCGTCTTGAATTGTGGGTGTTCAGCCGATCGCACCCACTCAAAGGCGACCATTTCGGTCGTCAACAACTCAACACCCGCGCCTGCAAGGCGATCAAAGGCAGCATCACGATTGCGTTCGGAGCGCGAGCCGCAGGCGTCAGTCACGACCCAGACATCAAAGCCGTCTTCCAACAAATGCAGCGCAGTCTGCAACAAACAAACATGCGCCTCACAACCGGCGATCACAACATTGTTTTTTTCGGACACATGTCCGCTTGCTTGCTTGAGATGTTTGGGCAAACTCCGGGCGTTTCCGGTCAACGGTTTTGCCAGCGGGCGCAACCACTCGCCCAAACCTTCTTCGACACCACTGAATTGCATTTTTGCAAGGGTTCGTTGACACGCCGAACGGATATCGGCGTGATTCGGACCCAAACGTGACGGGTTTTGCTCCGTCCCAAAACAAACCACATTCAATTGTTGCGCCATTCTCGCGAGACGTACGGCATTGCCGAGCACCTGAGCCGACTCAAAAATTGCCGGCATCAGTTTTTCCTGGTAATCCACCAGTACGAGTTGAGAACTTTCCAATTCAAGCAGCATAAACACCTCGAAATTTCAGCTAAGGGCCAAACCGGATTAAACCCCAGCTCGGGTACACTCCGGCGATGCTATTTCACCCCAAATTGCTTGTTTCGTTGATTTTGGCGTTGGCGGTCTGCTCGGTGAGCGCTGGACCGTCTAGCGTTTATGACGATCAGGAGACAACCAAAGCACAGCAATTGCTGACGCAATTGGACGAGGTTCGCCAGACGGTGACAATCGGCGCCACTGAACTGGTTGAAAGCGCCCTCAATTTGATTGGCGTGCCCTACCGTCGCGGTGGGACCTCCACCGAAGACGGGCTCGACTGCAGTGGCTTGGTCAAGACGGTCTATGCCCAGACGCTGGGCCTGATCCTGCCCAGGCGTGCTGATCAACAGGCAGCGGCGACACAAAAAATTGACAAAACCGAACTTCAACCCGGTGACCTTGTGTTTTTTAATACCATGAGGCGGGCCTTCAGCCACGTTGGCATCTATATAGGGGACGGACAATTTGTTCACGCTCCCAAGCCAGGCAGTTCGGTCCGTGTTGACAACATGACGCAGTCGTATTGGACCCGCCGCTTTGATGGGGCGCGTCGTGTCCTGAGCAACGACGAGACCTCGCCACAAGTTCGCTAGACAAAAAAAGAGACGGTGGCAGGTATTGACTGCGGTCCAAACTTCCGTTATCCGGGTGAAGTCACAATCTGGCGAACACGCACCGAGGGAAGGGTAATCTGAAAACATGAACCCCGGCCGGGAGTGCTTTCGATGTGCAGGAGACCTTGGTGACGCTGCACCACATGTTTGACAATCGCCAGACCTAGTCCAGTACCGCCCGTTTCGCGAGACCTGCTTCGGTCAACACGATAAAAACGCTCAGTGAGCCGTCCCAAATGTTCTGGCGCAATGCCCTGCCCACTGTCCTTAACGACAAAGTTCAAACTTCCATCCTGTGTCAATGCGACACGAACCACAATGCGACCACCTGCTGGTGTATACCGAATGGCGTTGCTGATGAGATTTCCCATGGCACTCATAAGCTCACTGGCGTTGCCTGCAATTTGGGCGTTCGTTTGACAATCAAAATCCAAAACATGAGGTGACGCGGGCTCGCAGACCATGCCCGACAGTGCGTTTGCATCCTGTGCCAGTTGGTCGATCAGGCTGCCGATTGGCGTCCAGCTATCACAGCCGGGCGAGGGACTACCCTCAAGTCGGGACAAAGTCAGCAAATCGCTGACCAGCGTTTGCATTCGGCCCGCCTGTTGCGCCATTAAACCAAGGTAGCGTTGCTGTTCGTCCGGGCTGAGCGGCAGATTTTGCAGGGTCTCCACAAAACCGGCCAGAACCGTCAGGGGTGTCCTGATTTCGTGCGACACATTGGCCACAAAATCACGACGCATGGCGTCGGCCTGCTCCAGCGCTGTCACATCCCTCGACAACAACAGGCCACGGCCACCCCCATACGGATGCAACTGTGCCGACAAACTTACCGGTCGACCCGCCGTGCTGTGCCGCCCTGGCAAGGTGACACTTTGAAGAAAATCACCCGCAGCAAGATAGCGTACAAAGGCCGGGTCACGTACCAGGTTGGATATGGGTTGTGCCAGATCTCGCTGTGCGTCCAGACCAAAATGCTCCATGGCGGTGAGATTGCACCATTCAATTCGACCCAGTGGATCCAGCAAGATGACACCGTTGGGCGACGCCTGCAAAGCCGAGAGAAAGTCCTGCAGGCGGCCTTGGCTCTGCGCATACTGTTCATCGCGGGTGCGCAATATCCGCCGCAGGCGGTGCGCCGACTCCCGCCAGACGCCACCCAGCCGGATGCTCTCATTGATCGCGCCGTGCCGCAATTGCACCAGCCATCGCCACGCATAAAGCGCATCCAGGCTGACCCATAACGCACCAGCAACCACAGCACCAGACCAGCCGCTGGCATAGCGGATATTTTCAGCACCTGCCAGTTCACCCAGCAGAGCCCCAACCGTCAACGCTGCAAAATAACTCAGCGCGCGCCAGAACATGGCATGGTGGCGCCTTGTGCCGTGAGGCGATAGCCAGCACCACGAACGGTTTCAAGCATTTGCCCGGCTTCCTGCCCCAAAGCCTCTCGCAGACGTTTCACATGCACGTCGACGGTTCGCTCTTCGATAAACACATGGTCACCCCAAACCCGGTCAAGCAGCGCCGCCCGGCTGTGGACGCGCTCGGCATGGGTCATCAAGTAATGCAAAAGCTTGAATTCAGTGGGGCCAAGTTTGAGTGCTTGCTCTTTGAATGAGACCCGGTAGGTGGATGCATCCAGTGTCAGGTCGCCCAGACTGACAGTACCAATATCCTGCTCAGGGGTGCGCCGACGTAATACCGCCCGAATACGTGCAAGCAGCTCTTTGGTTGAAAAAGGCTTGGCAATGTAGTCGTCCGCTCCCGCGTCCAGTCCGGCCACACGGTCAACCTCGTCGGTTCGTGCCGTCAGCATGATGATTGGTACGTCTTTGGATCGCGGATGGGCGCGCCAGCGTTTGGCCAACGCCAGTCCACTCTCACCAGGCAACATCCAGTCCAGAAGCACCACATCGGGAAGCACCGCGTCAAGCTCTGCCTGAGCGGTGGCACTGTCCATGGCCCAAATCGGACGAAAGCCACTGTGCTTGAGATTGACCGAAATCAACTCGGCAATGGCCGGCTCGTCTTCGACAATCAATACGGCTGGCAATCGCCTCATTTCATCACCGATTCAACCTGATCCAACGGGACATGTCGCACATCAGCGCCCTTCACGATATAGATGATCAGCTCGGCAATGTTTTTGGCATGATCGCCAATGCGCTCCACTGCCTTGGCCAGAAACAACAGGTCCAGGCTGGGAGAGATCATGCGCGGATCTTCCATCATGTAAGTGATGAGTTTGCGAACAAAACCGTCAAACTCCCGATCAATCAGATCGTCTTCTTTCAGGATGGACAAGGCTGCAGTAGTGTCCAAACGGGCAAACGCGTCAAGCGCCTTGCGCAGCAAGCTGGACGCCAGGTCAGAGGCGACACGCAATTCAAGCGATGGCAACGCCCTGGGTGCACCACTGTTGATGATCGACAACACCATTCGGGCGATCTTCTCGGCTTCGTCACCCACACGCTCCAGATTGGCCGTGGCCTTGGAGATGGCCATCAAGAGACGCAAATCGCGTGCCGTGGGCTGACGCCGGGCGATGATGCTGGAGAGCTCACGGTCAATGTCCACCTCCATGGCATTCACACTGACCTCAGTGCTGAGTACCTGCTTGGCGACATCCACATTGAATTCGGACAGCGCGTAAACCGCCTGTCGGATTTGTGACTCCACCAGACCACCGAGTTCCATCACACGGGAAGAAACGGCACCAAGTTCACTGTCAAATTGGGACGAGAGGTGTTTATCAGACATGGGAAAGTTCTCTAAAAATGCTTAACCAAAGCGGCCGGTGATGTAATCTTCGGTCTCCTGGCGATTCGGTTTGAAGAAGATTTGCTCGGTAGCGCCAAACTCCATCAAATCACCCAAATACATGTAAGCGGTGTAATCACTGCAGCGCGCAGCCTGCTGCATGTTGTGCGTAACGATCACCACGGTGTAATCCTGCTTGAGCTCGATTATCAACTCCTCAACCTTGGCGGTCGAGATCGGGTCCAGCGCCGAGCACGGCTCATCGAGCAAGATGACCTCAGGCTTGATGGCCACACCACGCGCAATACACAAACGCTGCTGCTGGCCACCTGACAAACTCGCACCGTTTTGCTTGAGCTTGTCTTTGACTTCGTTCCATAGCGCCGCCTTGCGCAGGGCCCATTCCACCCGCTCTTCCATTTCAGACGTACTCAGGTTCTCAAACAATTTCACACCAAAGGCAATGTTGTCAAAGATCGACATCGGAAACGGTGTCGGCTTCTGAAACACCATACCAACCTTGGCACGAAGCAGCGCCACATCCTGCTTGCTGGTGAGCAAGTTTTCACCGTCCAGAATGATTTCACCCCTGGCATGTTGCTCCGGATAAAGCTCATACATGCGATTAAAAATCCTCAACAAGGTGGATTTGCCACATCCTGATGGGCCAATAAAGGCCGTCACCCTTTTTTCAGGGATCTCCAGATTGATGTTCTTCAGGGCATGGAACTTGCCATAAAAGAAGTCAAGATTCTTGACAGTGATTTTTGATTTCTCGGCTTTGGCAACAGTGGTGGTAGTGTTCATATGCAGTTTTGATTGGGTCGCAGTAGTTCAGAGTCAGCTTTTGTTTCTGGTCAGTATGCGGGCCAGTATGTTCAGCCCCAAGACGGCCAGGGTGATCAGAAATACACCCGCCCAAGCCAGTTCCTGCCAGTTTTGGTAGGGACTCATGGCAAACTTGAAGATCGTCACTGGCAAACTGGCCATGGGCTCACCCAGGCTAGAGGTCCAGAACTGGTTGCTCAATGCAGTAAACAGCAGCGGTGCCGTTTCACCCGCAATGCGGGCCACCGCCAACAAAACTCCGGTCACTACGCCAGCACGGGCAGCGCGCATGGTGATGCTCAAAATGACCTTCCATTTGGGTGCGCCCAGCGCATACGCTGCCTCACGCAAGCCCGGAGGAATCAACTGAAGCATGTTCTCGGTGGTGCGAATCACCACAGGAATCACAATCAAGGCCAGCGCCAGAATACCCGCATAGCCGGAAAACGACTTGAACTGTGCGACTACCACCGAATAGACAAACAGGCCAATCACAATTGACGGTGCAGACAGCAGAATGTCGTTAACGAACCGGGTGACGGCAGCCAGCCAACTGTGCGTATCAAATTCAGCCAGGTAAATGCCCGCCATGACACCAATTGGAGTGCCCACAAAAGTAGCCAGCATCACCATCAAAAACGAGCCATAAATGGCGTTGGCCAGCCCTCCGGCATCGTTGGGCGGCGGCGTCATTTGGGTCAGGGTGGCCCAGGTCAAGCCAGTCAAGCCCAAACGCACGGTTTCAAACAGGATCCAGAACAGCCAAACCAGTCCGAAGGCCATCGCCGCCAGTGACAGCAGCAGCGCAACAATATTCGTGAACTTGCGGCGTGCGTATTTGGCCTGCCGGGCGTCTGATGACGCCCTGACTTGAGGCACGGTTTCGTCAAAGTTCATGATTTGGCACCTTCACCTTTCTTGAGCTGCGACAGCAACAGCTTGGACAGCGACAGCACCACAAAGGTGATAAAGAACAACACCAGCCCCAGATACATCAATGAAGCCTGGTGCAAGCCGGCACCGGCCTCGGCAAACTCGTTGGCCAGCGCAGAGGTAATGCTGTTGGCCGCCTGAAACAGGCTCAGGGAATCAAGTTGGTTGAAGTTGCCGATAACAAAAGTGACCGCCATGGTTTCACCAATGGCGCGCCCGAGCCCCAACATGATGCCGCCAATCACCCCCGCCTTGGTGTAGGGAAGAACCACGGTCGACACAACTTCCCAGGTGGTAGCACCAAGCCCATAAGCTGACTCCTTGAGTAGCGTAGGAGTGACCTCAAACACATCGCGCATGACCGCTGCAATGAACGGAATGATCATGATCGCCAAAATAATGCCGGCCGACAAGATGCCAATACCCACCGGCGGGCCGGAAACAAAAGCCTCTAGGAACGGAACCCCTTTGAAGGCCGACTGCAGCGGCTGCTGCACGTAAGTCGACAAGATTGGGCTAAACACCAGCAAGCCCCACATGCCGTAAACAATGGATGGAATAGCCGCCAACAACTCGATGGCTGTGCCCAACGGCCTTTTCAGCCAAGCCGGGGACAGTTCTGTCAAAAACAAGGCAATACCAAAACTCACCGGCACCGCGATGACCAGCGCAATCAGCGAGGTCATCAACGTGCCATAGATCATCACCAAACCACCAAATTCCTCGGTGACGGGGTCCCAGGTAGTGGATGCCAAAAACCCAAGGCCATACTTGCTGATGGCCGGCCAGGCGCTGATGGTCAAGGACAACAAAATGGCAAACAACAAGCCCAGCGTCAATAGCGCAGCCCCTTTGGCCAGCCAGCCAAAGATACGGTCTGCCATCGGCCCGGAGCGCGCAGTTTTTGCCGGCGGCAGACCAGCCGCCCCTTTTCCGGCCGATATCCTGGCCGGGTTCATCGGCATCTCTTGCTGGGTTGTTGCTGCTGCCACTTGTTTTCCTTCACTCGTGCCTGGTCAGGCGTTTACTTCAAAGCAACCGGCTTGCCCGATGTGTCTTTGACATTACTCCATGCCTTTTCGATGGTGGCAACCACGCTGTCAGGCAGTGCTACATAGTCCAGGTCGCCGGCAATCTTGTCGCCGCTCTTGAAAGCCCAGGTGAAAAACTTGAAGGTCTCGGTCGCATTGGCCGGCTTGTCTTGCACGTTGTACATCAAGATAAAGGTGGCGGTCGAGATGGGCCAGGTGTCTTTACCTGGCTGGTCAGTGATCAGCTGATAAAACGACTTGTTCCAGTCAGCACCAGCCGCAGCAGCGGCGAATGCCTCTTCACTTGGGTTAACAAAAACACCATCCTTGTTTTTCATCATGGTGTAGGTCATTTTGTTTTGCTTGACATACGAGTATTCCACATAGCCAATCGAGTTGGGCAGACGGTTCACAAAAGCGGCCACACCTTCGTTGCCCTTGCCACCGGCACCGACTGGCCAGTTGACGGCCGTGCCCTCACCCACCTTGGCTTTCCACTCGGGGTGGACACGGCTGAGGTAGTTGGTGAAGTTGAACGTTGTGCCCGAACCGTCAGCGCGACGCACCGGTGCGATATCTGCATCAGGCAACGCCAGGCTTGGGTTCAATGCCTTGATGGCCGCATCATTCCACTTGGTGATTTTGCCCAGATAAATATCACCCAGGACTTGACCATCCAGCTTCAATTGACCAGGAGCAATGCCCTTGACATTGATCACCGGGACCGTGCCACCGATCACGGTGGGAAACTGGAACTGGCCTTTTTTGGCCAGTACATCATCGGTCAACGGCATATCTGAGGCACCAAAATCAACTGTCTTGGAGTCAATCTGCTTGATGCCAGCTCCAGAGCCGACAGATTGGTAGTTGACCTTAACACCGGTGGCCTTGTTGTAATCTGCCGCCCACTTGGCATAAACCGGGGCCGGAAAGCTGGCACCTGCACCCGTGATTTCCTGCGCGTCGACCGCACCTATGCCCATAAAGGCCAGTGTTGTGGTCGCCAAAATTGACTTGATCGTGAAATTTGTCATGAAGACTCCTTGCTTGGTGAATAATTGAAACCGAGATTTCGGCATCCCGTGTCGTAATTTACGTCGCCAATATGTCAAGAATGTGACAAACGTCATGATTGCTGTGCACCATTTTCGTTCACCCAACTGTCATGCCGGTGTCATCAATTTCTGAGGGTGTTTGGGTTACCCTCGCGGGTATTCGTTTTTGGCCTGCACTTGTCGCGGGCTGTACCAATTAACTGGACTCCTATGCTTGCCATTAAAAAAGCCCGCAAAATCATTGAAACCAATCCCAACGAGCCCGCCTCGCAGATCATTGCCGCGCTGGTGCTGGCGCTGGAGAGTGAAACCAGCATTTCTGTGGCGCAGTTGTACCAGCTTGACAACAAGCGCTTTGAACTGGCACTGGAGATTCTTGACGAGTGGCGCCTTGATCGACACTATGCAAGTAAATTGCGCCTGCTTGACAGCAGCAACCAGGCGCGCGGTTTGACCAAGCCCGAAGAAACACCGGTAGAACCACCCGTTGCTCCTGGTGCTTAACATCGGGACGCTGGCCCATCTTGTGTCACGCGTTGTTCATGCTGGCACGCTAAACTGATCGGGTTTCAAGCGACCTACCCAGGAGAATCCTGTGAACCCCTCTGATGAAGAACTGATCCAGCGAATTCGCCGCGATCTGGCCGACAGCTACGACGAAGAGTTTGAACTCGAACTTGAGGACCGCAACCTCGATGAAATGGCCGAGAGCGCCGTGCAAACCGACACCGAGGCTTACCGAAACAGCCGCCGTGTGTATTTTCGAGAGCTGTTTCGGCTGCAGGGAGAACTGGTCAAGCTGCAGGACTGGGTGGTCAAAACAGGTCAGAAAATCGTGATCTGTTTTGAAGGTCGGGACGCCGCTGGCAAGGGTGGCACCATCAAACGTATCACCCAGCGACTCAATCCCCGGGTTTGCCGGGTTGCCGCATTGCCAGCGCCCAATCTGCGCGAACAAACCCAATGGTACTTTCAGCGCTATGTGGCGCACCTGCCAGGTGCCGGTGAGCTGGTTTTGTTTGACCGCAGCTGGTACAACCGCGCCGGCGTTGAACGGGTGATGGGCTTTTGCACCGACGAGCAGTACGAAGAGTTTTTCCGATCGGTGCCCGAATTTGAAAAAATGCTGGTGCGCTCGGGCATCAAGCTCATCAAATACTGGTTCTCCGTGTCGGACGAAGAGCAGCAGTTGCGCTTTCTGGGCCGCATCCATGACCCGCTCAAACAGTGGAAGCTTAGCCCGATGGACATGGAGTCCCGCAAGCGCTGGGAGGAGTACACCAAGGCCAAGGAAATCATGCTGGAGCGCACGCACATTCTCGAGGCACCCTGGTGGGTGGTGAATTCAGTCGACAAGAAAAAGGCCAGGCTCAACTGCATTCACCACTTGCTGAGTCAGATACCGTACGAAGAAGTCGAATACACGCCGATCGTGCTGCCACCCCGTGAACGCAACGACGACTATGTACGCCAGCCGGTTCCCAAAGAGATTCTGGTCCCCGAGGTGTATTGACCGGTTGCCCACGGTCATGGGCGATTCGATATTCTTTTCATAGCTGTCAGCGCATGATGAATATGCGCTAGAGGCATAAATCGCCTGATTTTTCGTATCTCATCTGTGGCCACACGCTGCCGTTCGCGGTGTCACACGCCTGACACGCCCGAGCCTTAAATTGGCGATCTTCCGCCAACCCATTACCCATTGCCAAAACCATGGCCCGCATTGAGCTGATTTACTTTAACGCCGGCGGTGGTCACCGTGCCGCAGCCCAAGCGCTCGGGCAAGCCATGCAACACCGACCCTGGCAGGTGCATCAAACCAATCTGGTGGACATGCTCGACACCAAAGGGCAGTTCTACAAGCTGCTCGGGTGGCATCCCGAAGACCTCTACAACCGCCGGTTGTCCAGCGGCATGACGCTGGGCATGAGGCAGGAGCTCAAACTGCTGCAATGGATGATTAGGCTTGCAAACCCTGCCATGATCAAGAAAATGCAGGAATACTGGGTGTCCGCGCGCCCCGACCTGGTGGTCTCGCTCATTCCCAACTTCAACCGCGCACTCTGCCAGAGCCTGTCTCAGGCGATGCCTGGCACGCCGTTCGTCACGGTGCTGACCGACATGGCAGACCATCCACCGAATTTCTGGATTGAGCCCGACCTGCCACAACATCTGGTATGCGGTACGACGCATGCTGTTGAACAAGCGTTACATGCGGGCTGCCCGGCAGAGCGCATCCACCGCAGTTCCGGGATGATCCTGTCCCCCCGGTTTTATCAGTCGTCAACCATTGACCGCGTCCAGGAACGTCTCAAACACGGACTGGATCCGAGGCAAGCCGTGGGTCTGGTGATGTTCGGGGGCTATGGCTCGGATGTCATGAAGAATATTGCCCGCAGCGTGCCCGATACGCCCCTGATTCTGATCTGCGGCAAAAACGCCAAACTTGCCCAATCATTACGGCGTATGCCCGCGCGGGCAGCGCGACTGGTGATTGAATTTACCGACGATGTACCCTACTGGATGCGTTTAAGTGATTTCTTGATCGGCAAACCCGGACCGGCCAGCCTCAGCGAAGCAGTTCAGATGGGACTGCCAGTGATCGTGACTAAAAACGCCTGGACCATGCCGCAGGAACGCTGGAACACACAGTGGGTTCGTACCCATGGCCTGGGTGTGGTTGTACCCGGCTTTAATCGGGTGCAGGAGGCAGTTGCTGAGGTTCTTGACCAGCTTCCCCAGTTGCTGGCCAACGTCGCAAAAATTCGCAATCGGGCAGTATTTGAGGTGCCCGAAATTCTCAAAACCTTATTGCCGGTCACTGCCGTTTCTGATCACCAGTGACCTGCCCTCGATTTTGGCATCATGCTTGGCCCGGGCGGCCACCGAGGCCACTGCCTCGGCGCTGTTAAATTCAAACGCTTTGATTTTGACGGCACCAATCGACAAGGTGGTTAAGGGGAAAAACCGCGACACGCCAAACCGGTCTTCGGCCTGTATACCGCCAGCAGCCCGTGCCGGACCATCAAACAAGGCAACCGCCTGTTGAGAGAATTCCACAATAATCTGCTGGCACTGGCTCTGCCAGTCGTCACTCTGATACAGCAAGATGAAATCATCACCGCCCACATGGCCCAGGAAATCGCGACGCGGGTCGCAGTGTGCCTTTGCCAGTTTGGCGACCAGACGAATCATCTCGTCGCCGCGCCAATAGCCGTACTGGTCGTTAAACGGCTTGAAGTTGTTGAGATCAGCATAACAGGCCACAAACGCCACACCGCTTTTGAGTAAGCGTTCGATATGCTGGCTGATCGGAATGTTGCCTGGCAAAAACGTCAGTGGATTGGCGTGGCGCGCTGCCTCGATACGGGTCTCAGTGACAGATCGCACCAACTGTTCGCCGGTACCGACACCCTGGTATCTGCCGTTTTCAGTAACAATAAATCCGTCTGCCAGGTAACGCTGATCTTCGGAAGTCAGAATGCCCACCAGATCATCAATATTGTGGTGGCGTTCAACCAGCCGTGGTTCGAAATTGACGTGCTGCCTGCAAGATTTATGTCCCCAAATCTCACGATAGTAGAGTTTGCTGTATTCGTTCAGGAATGCCGAACGGTTGATGATTCCCACCGGGCGTGCGCCATCGAGCACGGCGATCGCATGCAACTTTGGGTGCTTGAAAAAAATTGCTGCCAGCTGATCGTTGTCTGTGTTCAGGCCCACCGTGGGTGCCGCCACGACCGCCAATCGGCTGAGCGATCCCACGCTGGGCATACGTTGCAGCTCTGGAAAAACCGCCACCGCACTATCGCGAATGGCGATCAACGCCGCGTCGTCAATCTGCTCTCGCGGCAAGCGCGCCGGCCGACCCAACAGGTAACCCTGGCCATAACCAATGCCCAGGTCACGCAGCACACGCAAATCGTCTTCGGTCTCGATGCCTTCAGCTATCAATGAGGTGCCAAACACGGCAGCAATCTGTTGCAGCGCCTGAATGGTCTTGAGCTTGTCGGCGTGCTGGCTGATGGCCTTGGTAAAGTACTTGTCAATCTTCACAAATTCGGGCTTGATCTGCGACCACAGGCGAAGGCTGGAGCGCCCGTCGCCAAAATCATCCAGCGCCAGCGCAACACCTGCTGCTCGAATCAGCCCAACCACCGTGGCGAGCTGATCCATATCAGCGACGCGCTCATACTCGGTGATCTCCAGCACCAGCATCCTCGGCGAGACCCCCATGCTGCTGATCAGCGCTAGCAAGCTTTCACACCCATGTTGGCCAACCAGTCTAAGCAGGGCATCTGCGCTGATATTGACAAAGATGCGCCCAGGCTGGTTGAGACTGCCCCACAAATCAAGCGCCACTGCGACACAGTGGCTCTCAAACTCATGGTTCAAGTTTTCGTGCGCGGCAGCCCGCAAAAGGGTGTCGGGGGTGTGGAACGAGGTGTCGGCGGGGCCTCTGATCAGCGCCTCATGCGAAAAAATGACACCATCTGCCAACGACGCAATGGGCTGATAGACCGGATAGAGCAACTGCCTGCGCATCAGCGTGGAGAGTTGCCCCCTGCCCCGCTTGATTGCCTCGGGAATATGCCCAACGACCACCGCCGCAAAACGCTTTCCGAGCCGGTGGCCCGGGCGTGTTGGCAACATTTTGATGGGCGGGGCAGAAATGGGCACTGTCATCGGGGCAGGCTTTGATGAACCAACGCAGTTATGAGTGATTCCAGACTCTAAGGAAAAATTGTGACAGCTCGATGACTTCGGCGTGTCTGCTACTGTTTTCCAGCCAACGATAAAACGATATAAACTGTATAGCTCGTTTAATTCAAGGACTTTCCATGGCCACCCTATCGTCAAACAGCTCACCAGCCGTGCCAGACTTGGCAAATTCCGATACACCAAAACCGATCAGCCCAGCGCCCGGTCGTGCAGCATTACAAAACACCGCCACGGCAAAAGCTCCTAAAACCACAATCGGCACGCGTTCCAGAACTGCCAAAGCTGCAGCGAGATCAGTGCCTGCCGCTGCCCCGGAAGCCAGCAACACCGATGCACCCACGTTTGTGCGACCAGCTGCAAAAAAGAACACCGTGAAGGCGTCGGTCAAAGGCAATTCGCGTGAAGGTGTTGCGCCAAAGCCGGTAACACCCGAACTGCCCAGGATTGAAAAGCCGTTAAAAGAGAAGAAGCCAAAACTGGTGCGCGACAGCTTCACCATTCCGAAGCTTGAGTATCTGCTGCTTGACCAACTCAAACATCGCGGTGGCGCACTCGGGATGGCGATCAAGAAAAGTGAGCTGATTCGCGCTGGCATCAAGGCACTGGTGGCCATGCCCGATACTGATTTTCAGTCGGCGGTCAAGGCAGTTCCCACAATCAAAACGGGACGGCCCACAAAGGACTGATCGCAGCCGGTGGACTAAACCGCTCACGCGGTACCCGATGCCATAGCGTTGTTAGTTTTCAAAGGTGGGATTCGTGGCTATGTTTTGAACCGAGGCAATTTGGCCTCGTTCACAACAGGAGCACAGTCATGGAAACCA
>JAGOUM010000047.1 GCA_018061265.1 Rhodoferax sp.
TGCAAGGTTGAGTTGACCCTGACTTACGGGTTTGAATCCACCTTAGGCAAGTTGATCAGTCCGGTATTCGACAAAATTGCCAGCAGCATGGTTGATGCATTTGTCAAGCGTGCAAAACAAGTCTATGGGGAGTGATTCACTTACGGCGGTCACGCTGGTGTATGCGCCAGCATCTCGTCAAGTGGTGCAACAAACCCTTTCGTTAAGAGAGCCTTGCTCCATTCTGCAGGCGTTGCGACTAAGCAACTTGCTGGTGCAGTTCCCTGAAATTGACCATCCGGAAATTTTGCTGGGTGTGTGGGGGCGTCGAGCAACGCTGCACCACGTTCTTCGTGATGGCGACCGGGTGGAGGTCTATCGCCCATTGAGGGTTGACCCCAAGGTGGCCAGGCGCCAGCGCTTTGTGCAGCAGGGCACTCGCCTGGCCGGTCTGTTTACCAAGAAACGTGCCGGTGCCAAACCTGGTTATTGAAATGGTTAGGTGATTGCCTATTTGCAGTCGGCTGCGATGATTTCCTGCAGACGTTTTGCCTCGGCGGCGCGGGCTGCGTCGTCCATGATCTCACGTTCGCCCTTGCTGTTGACCCGGCTCAATCGTAAACCTGAGTCGACGGTTGCCTTTGAAAATTTGGCTCTGGCGCAGTTGTCGGCTTTCGCCGCTGCAATTTTGGCCTCAGCCGCCTGTTGTTTCTTTTGCTCGGCGAGTTCAGCTTTGGCCTTCTTTTCGGCCAGCGCTTTGTCGACACCGGAAAGCTTGGGCAGGCCCGCTGCGTCGGGCGCTGCCGTTCCGGGTGACGGTGAGTTGGTTTGTTGGCTTGTCGCGTCCAAGCTCTGGCTCCCTTGATTGGGGCGTTTGAGAATGTTCTTCTCAGGAATCGACCCTGAAGGTGCCCGGTCACTAAATACCTTGCTTCCGTCCTTATCCAACCAAACCCATTGCGCCGTTGCACCAAAAGGGAGCAGTACAGCGACTAGCAGGCTCAGCACGTGGCGGTGTGTCATGGTTCTGAGTTTATGCCACGCTCAGTCGTTTGATGCAACAAACGGTTGGCGAAGGGTGACTTTTCGGCAACGGGGGCACAGATACAATCGCTGATTTGGAGCTATCGACCATGCGCCTGATTGGTAAAGCGCTCACCTTCGACGATGTCTTGTTGGTGCCAGCGTACTCACAGGTCCTGCCCAAGGACACTTCGCTTGCCACCCGTTTCACCCGCAATATTGCCCTGAATCTGCCACTGGTGTCTGCCGCCATGGACACAGTGACTGAATCACGACTGGCCATCGCCATTGCGCAGGAGGGTGGCATCGGCGTGGTTCACAAGAATATGACCCCACAACAGCAGGCTGCCAAAGTGGCCAAGGTCAAACGATATGAGTCTGGTGTCCTGCGTGATCCGGTGGTGATTACGCCACAACACACGGTGCGTCAGGTGATGGCATTGTCCGAGCAATTGGGTGTGTCCGGTTTTCCGGTGATGGACGGTGGACGGGTGGCCGGTATTGTGACCGGGCGTGACTTGCGGTTTGAAACCCGTTATGACCTGCCGGTCAGCCATATCATGACACCGCGCGAAAAGCTGGTTACCGTACCGGACGGCACCACATTGGCACAGGCCAAGGTGCTTCTGAACCAGCACAAAATTGAGCGTCTGCTGGTTGTGAATGATGCCTTTGAGCTCAAAGGACTGATCACGGTGAAAGACATTACCAAACAGACCAGTTTTCCAAACGCTGCACGAGATGCCCAAGGCAAGTTGAGGGTCGCTGCAGCTGTCGGTGTGGGTGAGGGTACTGAGGAGCGCGTTGAACTTCTGGCCCGCGCCGGCGTGGATGCCATTGTGGTGGATACCGCCCATGGCCATAGCAAAGGCGTGATTGAGCGGGTGCGCTGGGTCAAGCAGAATTTTCCACAGGTGGAGGTGATTGGCGGCAATATTGCCACCGGTGCCGCAGCCCTGGCGCTGGTCGAAGCGGGCGCTGACGCGGTCAAGGTGGGCATTGGACCAGGCTCCATTTGTACCACCCGCATCGTTGCTGGTGTCGGCGTACCACAAATCATGGCCATCGACAGTGTCGCCACAGCACTGCAGGGGACCGGAGTGCCACTGATCGCGGATGGTGGCATCCGATTTAGCGGTGACATTGCCAAGGCGGTTGCGGCGGGTGCCAGCACCGTGATGATGGGGGGCATGTTCGCTGGCACCGAAGAAGCACCGGGAGAGGTGATTTTGTTTCAGGGCCGCAGTTACAAGAGTTACCGTGGCATGGGCAGTATTGGTGCCATGCAACAGGGCAGTGCTGACCGGTATTTTCAGGAGTCCAGCACTGGCAACCCGAATGCGGACAAATTGGTGCCGGAAGGTATCGAGGGCCGTGTACCGTACAAGGGGTCGATGGTTGCGATCGTGTTCCAGATGGCCGGCGGCCTGCGCGCCAGCATGGGCTATTGCGGCTGCGCCACCATCGAGGAAATGCAGAACAAGGCCGAATTTGTTGAAATCACTACCGCCGGCATTCGCGAGAGTCATGTACATGATGTACAAATCACCAAAGAAGCGCCGAACTACAGGGCTGAGTAGGCCGCTGAACTACTGTTCATTAGGGACAACCCATGTTGCTTGAACAACTTCGCCATATGAAAGAACCCTTGAATACCTTGGCAACTCAGTATGGAGCCAGCCACTTGCGGGTATTCGGCTCGGTGGCGCGCGGCGAGGAAACACCCCAGAGTGATGTGGACTTTGTGGTTGAATTCCCCCTTGGTTACGACCTGTTTTTGCAACGACTGCCCTTGACGCAACAACTTGCCGATTTGCTCGGGCGCCGGGTTGACCTGGTGCCTGAGCATGAATTGAACCCGCACATTCGTCAGCATGTTCTTCGTGAGGCGATAGCCTTATGAGCAAGCCCTGGCAAGCTTATGCACATCACATACTGGATGCGATTGCCAAAATCGAGCGTATTCAAAGTCGGGGTGATTTGACGCAGGACGAGGTTTTGTTTGATGCGACGTTGCGCAATTTACAAACCCTGTCTGAAGCCACACAAATGCTGCCGGAGAATCTCAAGGCCCAGTTCCCTGGTATTACCTGGCGTGAAATCGGTGGTTTCCGAAATATCCTTGTGCATAACTACTTGGGCGATGTTGATGCTCTTGCCGTACAAGTCGTGATTGACCGTCATATTCCAGAGTTGGGTCGGTGCATACAGTCCATGCTACTGCTAGATGCCAATTCCCTTTTCTGATTAGCTTAGTCTTCCATGTCCCACCAAAAAATTCTCATCCTCGACTTTGGCTCCCAGGTCACCCAGTTAATCGCTCGGCGGGTGCGCGAAGCTCATGTGTTTTGCGAGGTGTTTCCCTGCGACGTGTCAGAAGAGTGGCTGCGAGCCTACGCGCGAGATGGTCAACTCAAGGGCATCATTTTGTCGGGTAGCCACGCGAGTGTCTACGAGGAGAGCACCGACAAGGCACCCCAACTGGTGTTTGAACTGGGCGTTCCAGTGCTGGGCATCTGTTACGGCATGCAAACCATGGCGCATCAGTTGGGTGGTGTGGTGACCAGCGGGCATCAACGCGAGTTTGGTCATGCCGACGTGCGTGCACATGGGCACACCGCCTTGCTCAATGGCATTCAAGACTACACCACGCCGATGGGGCACGGTATGTTGCAGGTGTGGATGAGCCATGGAGACAAAGTCACAGAGTTACCACCTGGCTTCAAGCTGATGGCCAGCACCGACAGTTGCCCGATCGCCGGCATGGCCAACGAAGAAAAGCGGTTTTATGCCCTGCAGTTTCACCCCGAGGTGACCCACACCAAACGCGGTGCCGCCATTCTGGAGCGTTTTGTGCTCGAGATCTGTGGGACGCGAGCCGACTGGATCATGGGCGACTACATCAGCGAAGCGGTGGAGAAAATTCGAGCCCAGGTGGGGGATGAGGAGGTTATTCTGGGTTTGTCCGGTGGCGTTGACTCATCGGTTGCTGCGGCCTTGATTCACCGGGCCATTGGTGATCAGCTCACCTGCGTTTTTGTTGATCATGGCTTGCTGCGCCTCAATGAAGGTGACCTGGTGATGGACATGTTTGTGGGCAGGCTGCACGCCAAGGTGATTCGGGTTGACGCGGCCGATCAGTTTTTGGCGCAACTCGCTGGCGTGAGCGACCCGGAAGCCAAGCGCAAGATCATTGGTCGTGAATTTGTAGAGGTTTTTAAGGCTCAAGCGCTTTCCCTGACTGCATCAGGTGCTAGTAGTATTGGAGCAAAATGGTTGGCCCAGGGCACCATTTATCCTGATGTAATCGAGTCTGGCGGAGCCAAGAACAAAAAAGCGGTCGTCATCAAAAGCCACCACAATGTGGGTGGCCTGCCTGAACAGCTGGGTCTGAAACTGCTGGAGCCATTGCGTGAATTGTTCAAGGACGAGGTTCGCGAATTGGGTGTTGCGCTGGGTTTACCGTACCACATGGTTTACCGGCACCCGTTTCCCGGGCCGGGTCTGGGGGTGCGAATTCTGGGCGAAGTAAAAAAAGAGTATGCCGATCTGCTGCGCCGGGCTGATGCGATCTTTATTGAAGAGCTGAACAATTTTGTTGATGAGGCCACTGGCAAGACCTGGTACCAACTGACCAGCCAGGCATTCACGGTGTTTTTGCCAGTCAAGAGTGTCGGTGTCATGGGCGACGGGCGGACTTATGACTACGTGGTTGCGTTGCGGGCCGTACAAACCAGCGACTTCATGACCGCTGACTGGGCTGAGCTCCCCTATGCACTGCTGAAAAAAGTGAGCAGCCGCATCATCAACGAGGTCCGTGGCATTAACCGTGTGACCTACGACGTTTCAAGCAAGCCGCCAGCCACCATCGAGTGGGAGTGATTATTCGTCTCGCACAACAGCGCACCTTCCCGCAACAAGACCCGTCCAAGTTATTGATTTGGCCGGGTTTTTTGTTTTCTGTCGCGCAACATGGCGCACCACAGGGAATCAGCAAGCACTATTTTTTCATGGAACTTGTGCTGGTATTTGATTTGGCTATACCATTCAACCACCCCAATACCATGCCATGCTTTTCCAGAGCATCATGGTATTTTTTGCGTCTAAGCTGTTGATTTATATAGGGAAAGTGACTAAAAAAATGACACTAAAAATCATGGTATTTTTTGGCATCTCCCTGGGGATGTCATGCTGACCGATACCAAGCTGCGCAACCTCAAGCCACAAGACAAGATTTACAAGGTGCCGGATCGGGACGGGCTCTATGCGGCCGTATCGCCTGCGGGCGGTGTTTCGTTTCGGTACAACTACACCCTCAACGGCCGCCAGGAGACGCTGACCATTGGTAAGTACGGGACCATTACCCTGATCGAAGCGCGCGATCGTCTTGTGGCCGCCAAAAAGATGATTGCGGATGGGAGGTCACCGTCAAAGGAAAAGGCGCGGGTCAAAGCAAAGGCCAATGACGCAGAAACGTTTGGTGAGTGGGCCGTCAAATGGCTCAAGGGTCACCCCATGGCCGACTCCACCCGTGATATGCGCCAGGCCACGTTTGACCGTGAGCTGAAGGGGCCGTTTGGAAAGTCCAAGCTGAACGAGATCACGCACGATGATCTGCGGCGCTTGACCACAGCAATCGTGGAGCGGGGAGCCCCCGCCACGGCGGTCCATGCGCGCGAGGTGGTGATGCTGGTGTACCGATGGGCCAGTGAGCGGGGTGCCAAGGTGGAAAATCCTGCTGATCTGGTTCGACCAAATTCCATCGCCAGGTTTGAGCCACGGGACCGTGCCCTGATCCCCGTCGAGATCAAGCTGATGTACGACTACCTGGAGCGCATCGGCACATCGCCGTCAATCCGCGCGGCGGCCAAGCTGTTGCTATTGACCATGGTGCGCAAGTCAGAGCTTACGGATGCAACCTGGGATGAGGTGAGTTTTTCGGGGGCGGTCTGGACAATACCAAAGGAGCGCATGAAGCGGCGCAACCCGCACAACGTCTATTTGTCCAAGCAAGTGCTGGAGATTTTCTTTGCGCTCAAGACCTTTGCTGGCGGCTCAAAGTACCTTTTCCCGTCCCGGTACGATCCGGACTTGCCCATGTCGAGCGCCACACTGAATCAGGTTCTGACGCTGACCTACAGGCTGGCCCAAAAGGAAGGCCACGACTTGCCCAAGTTTGGGCCTCATGATTTGCGGCGCACGGGGTCTACGCTGCTGCATGAATTCGGTTTCAACACCGACTGGATAGAGAAGTGCCTGGCCCATGAGCAGAAGGGTGTCCGGGCGGTCTACAACAAGGCTGAGTACAAAGACCAGCGGGCGGACATGATGCAAAAGTGGGCGGACATGGTCGATGACTGGGTTAAGCTGGGGTAAGCCCTGGGCGCACGGCCTGGTGCCCTGCGGTCTTCTGTTCTGCCATCCAAGCCAGAACATCATCCTCATCCCAGACCACATTGCGCGAGGTGATGGCGAAGCGCGCCGGGAACTTTTTTGCTTTTTCCAGCTTGTCGATGGTGCGTGGTGACAGGGGCACCATGATGTGCAACACCTTTTTGTTGATCCAGCGTTTGTGCGTCATTTTGATTCCTGAATCAGTTTTGCCAAGTCGGCAATGGTGTTGATCTTGCGCATGGGGTGACCGGTGCCTGGGCAGCACTCGCGCCCGTCCGCGCCCATGTCGTTCTCGCCGTGGTACCAGTCCAGCCACTCCCAGTGGTCGCCCACAATCTCGGCTACGGCTTTGGTGTACCCGCTTTGCAGCGACCAGATGGCCTGGTACAGTGGGCTCTCGGGACTGAGCATCAGCGGCTCAAGGCATGAATCAATGATCTGGTTGCTCTCTTTGATTCGGTTCTGCCACTCGGTCATGGTGGCGATCATGGCTTCGTTGTTCATTGCGGTATCTCCATCCAATCGGTAACGCTGTTGTGCGACCCTTTGTGTCCTGTCCAGATAGGCCCATCACCATCGAGGCGGTCAAGTAGATATGCGGTGCCCACATGGTCTCCAAAGTAGCGGACTAGAACTTGCTGACTGGTTCGGCACAGGTGACCGTCCTTGGTGCATGACGGGAGGGTTTCGCTCACTGGTATCCACTTGCTATCTGCTGCTTTCTTTTGCACTTCAATCTCTGCACGCAACCGCGTGTTTTCCTCAGCAAACGGCTTTGCTTCTTCGCACAGTTGCTTGTAGATTGCCTCTGACTCAAGCGCCTGCTCCAGCTTTGCCTTCAGCTCTGCGACTTCGCCCTTGTAGTCGGCCATTTCATGATCAAGGATGATCAACTTTTGCTCTGCCAGCAACGCATTCAGCCGATTCACTTCAGCAGCTTCTGAAGATGCAGCCAGGGCCGCGCCTAATAGATCATCGTACTCAGCCTTGTTCACCAGCAGAGTGTTTATGTCTGTGATGCTGCCGGTGATTTCGTAGAGGGTTTTCATTCTGGTTTACCTTCCTTGCAATGCGGGCACCACCATGTGCCCATTCCGGGTTCGTCTGGGTCTGGCGTGAAACCTTCAACGGCCTCACCTGTAAACACCATGCCCTTGCTTGTGTGGACGTGTGGTGCATGGCCGTACTGTGGAAAGCATGGGATGCCGTCTGGGTCTGTGCAGTGTTCGCAGCTCATTGCAGACTCCAAACAACACGACCATCAGGCGTGGTTACTTTCACTGTGCCCGGGTTGCACTCGACATTAGGGATCACATCGGCCTCACTCGGCAAATCAACCGGGTAAAAGAATGGCTTGCCCTCGTGCAGCCTGTGGAATAGGTAGATCATGGTGTGATTCCTGTTGCTTTGGCGATGGTGGCTTCAAACCGCGCTGCCAGCGAGGCGTTCACTTCGGCCTTTTCCGTGCTATCGGCTGTACCTTTGGCGCGGTGCGATTTCTCGTATCGGCGCAGGGTTGTTGCTGCTTCCCGCAAGTCGGCCAGCAAATCCGGTGCAGCAGCCATCAAAACGGCATCCGGGTGGATGACATCCATGCGCCACGTTGCATGGTGCTCAAAGTCGGGAAATGGTTTCGTCCATTCCGGTTGGTCGCACAAGCGCTCCATGATGTTGTACTGATTTCCGGTGATGTGGCTATTGAACAGTGGCACAGCGTGACCCATGCCCCAGCGCCCAAACTGCATCACCGTCTTGTCAAAGCGGGGCTTTCCACCGACCAAATAGACAGACTTGCTGGTCTTGTTGAATTCCCAGCGCCACGGGCCAGGTGTATGCATTAAATTGCTCATGCTTTCCTCCAAGCAAAATCAAGAGGCAAAGCCATGATCCACAGGTGGCGCATATTGGCCACGTTGATCACATCCTTGTCAGCTGGGTACACCTCAACAGCATCGCTGTCACAGAAGCCAGCCTCGTTTTTAAGCCGCTGCAAATCCACCCACGGGATGTCCTGAGTCCAGCCGCCTTTGCTGTCGACGCCAACCCGGTTTACCGACAACCGGCATAGCACCAGCGGCGACTGATGGCGGTAACACTGCACTAGGTAATCTTTGCTGCGCAACACCTGATACATTCCGGGCGGTGGCGCGGCTGGGTATTCAGATTGCGGAACAATCGTCAGGTGCGCCTCAAATTTGGCGCTCTCTGCGGCCATGTGTTTTGCCGCTGTGCGGCGCTGTTCGCGGTTCATGCCATCCCCGCATGTGACATAACAGACCGTGGGCTGCCGGGGTTCATAGGAAAGGCCAAATAGCACTCAGGGTGCCAGTGTTTTGACCCGCACAGGCACTGTTCTGAGTTGCGCGTGCCTTTGGGCCACGTCTCAGGCTTACCCGGCACCGGTTTGATTTTTGGCGTTGCTGCTTTCACCGTTCATCCTCCGGGTAGCCCAGCGCATCAGCCGCCTGGTCAATGGCACGCTTCCAGTCGTCAAGCGATTCAGACGAATTGTCAATGGCATCAATCATCAAGTTTCGGCAAAATTCCAGAGCCGACTCCAGCGCGTCAATCTTGGCCAGCGTGGTATCGCTGATTACCTCGGGAACGCGGCCCTCTTTTTGCACCGGGTGCCAGTTCATTTTTTCCATGGCGCCCATGACCATCCGCTCAGTCGCCTGAAACAGCTCTGCGCTCAGATCTGGGTCATCGGTCGATGCAGCAATGCTGCCGTACTTTGGCGTGGTCAGCCGGAAATTCAGTTTGTTCATGTCTTCGCTCCTTTCAGTTCAATTCGATGCACCTGCCCTTTGGCTGATCGCTCCAGCACGGTCAGCAGCGCCTCGGTAACAGCACCCTGGCCAATTTGCTTTACCATGTCTTCAAACAGCTCCATCGCAGCCAGCATGGCGGTGCGGCCTTCGCCGTCAAAGTTCCATGCCTTGCCCTGCATGGCCCTGGCATCGGCCCGCAGGCACGCCATTTGTGCGGCTTGGGCCGCTTCCAGGTCAACAGCCTCGCAATGCTTTTCAGCCAACACCATGACGCAGTTGGCAACACCTGCCATCGTTTCCCGGTCGTCGCGGGTACCGGTGCCTTGGGTGATGGCCAAAAAGGCCTGGCTGGCATCGATGCACTGGGTGCTCTGCAGGCTCACGGGCATGGGTTTGCGGGCAAAGGCCTGGTAGACCGGGTTGCGGGCAATCAGGTGCAAGGGCTTGCCCTTGGCAATTTTGAAAGCGAATCCGGGGTTCATACAAAAAGCTCCATGGTTTGACCGACTTTGGCAAATTGAATGCGCTTGAACTCGGCCTGCGTTTGAAAAACCTGGTGGCCATCTTTGTCGCGCAACATCGTTCCGTCTGAATGCTTGACTGCCAGAAGCCATGATGTAAATGAGTGGCCCATGGCATCCTTCACGCCAGCTGACTCCTGTTGCTCTGACCAAATAATGATTTCAGCGGGAATCATGCCGCCTTCCTTTCAACAACTTGTTCTGAATAATTGGCTTGAGAAATAGCCCGGCTTAATGGAGGGCAAACAGAATTTCCACACATGCGCACCTGGGCGGTTTTTGTCAGTTTCTGGCCGTCGGCACCCTGGTCAATTAAGTAGTCAGCCGGGAAGCCCTGCGCCAGGTAGAGCTCACGCGGAGTGAGCATTCGCAGGCCAATGTCAACAATTGCATATTCCTCGCCATGCACGGTCACCAAGCCGAAGCGGTCCTTGGTGGTGACCGTGTGAAGCGGCTCAAGCAGTGCCGGGTCTTGGTCGGTGCCGTAATACTTGATCAGGAATGCGCGCACCTCGGCGTGGTGGGTGCCCTGTGCGCTAATGGTGTGCAAGGGTTCATCCATGCCGCTTCCCACGTTGGTGCCGCGCAGTTTGATGAGGTTGCTGGTGACAACTGCCCCGACTACTCCGCTGGCTGTGATGGTGTTGATTGGCTCCGTGACGCTACGGATCCCGTGGCTGAAGCGTTTGCCACCGTCTTTCCCTTCGCCGTGGCCCATGTGGATCATGTTGGCAGTCACCAGGCTGTGATGGTCCACACTGGTGACCGTCGCCATCGGATCAGCCATGTCACTACCGACTACACCGGTGTAATGCTTCGCAAGGAAGGCGGTGACCAACCCTTGTGTGATTGCCGTGCCGGGTCTCGCCTGCTGTCCACCGGCAGTAACTGTATGCATAGGGCTGTTCATCTCAAACCCAGTTGACCCAGTGTTGAACTTGGTCATGAAAGCAGCATTCCCGTTGACGATGAATGGATTCTTAGCCTGAACCACATACCGCATGATCCCCTTGGCAATGCGCCGGCAAGTTGCATCGGCCAGTGGCTTCTTGCGCTCAAATATGCTGGGCGCTGCAATGCTCCAGTCAATGCACTCCGCCGCTGTGCGCCAGGGCTTCATTCCCTTGGGAACTTTGCCCGCCTTGTTGGGCTGGGCGTGTGTAGGTTGCGGCCAGACGATGGGTTGACCGTCACACCGGGCCACCAGAAACAGGCGTTTGCGGATAGTGGGTGCGCCAAAGTCACAGGCCCGCAGCTCGCGGTGCTCAACAACATAGCCAAGCTTTTGCAGGGCCAGCTTCCACAAGGCAAAGGTTTCACCCTTGCGCAAAGGGCAGGGCATGTTGTCTTCGGTTAGCGGCCCCCAGGTCTGGAACTCTTCGACGTTCTCCAGAAAGATCATGCGCGGGCGAACCGCTTTGGCCCACTTCACCACCACCCAGGCCAGAGACCGAATCTTTTTGCTGACTGGCTTGCCGCCCTTGGCTTTGCTGAAGTGCTTGCAGTCGGGGGATGCCCACAGCAGACCCACCGGGCGGCCACTGGTTGCGGACACCGGATCCACCTCAAACACATCGCTGCAAAAGTGTTGCGTCTGCGGATGGTTGGCGGTGTGCAGACTGATGGCCTCGGGATCATGATTGATGGCCACATCCACCGGGCGGCCGATGGCTTGCTCAATCCCGGTTGATGCGCCGCCACCACCGGCAAACAGATCCACCACGATTTCGCTGTGGATCGAAAGAAGGAATTGGGGGGTCAGCATCACGCGGCATTTTTGCGACTCGGCATCTGCGACGCCCCAGCCAGCAACCAGACCCGGCCATAACCTGAGTCGTCGCAGTAGCGCGGCGAGCTTTTTACGTGCGCCGTTTTCCCCTTCATTCCGATCCATTTGCGCATTGCGCCCGCCACCTTGCCGACATTGGCTGTGGGGGTCCTCAAGGATTGGCCGAACTCCATTCGATCAAAGATGGGGTGGTACTTGTACAGAGATACGGCCCGGGTGACTGGCAGCGGGTCGCTGGTGATTGACAGGCCAAGCATTTGGAGCGGCGCAAGCGACTCGGGCTGCAGTGGGCAATGTGACACTTCGACCACCACCGGTGGCTTGTACGGGGTGCTGTAATCCTCATCCTTGGGAAGTGTTTTCACAGTCGCAGGCTTGGCTGGACGACCACGTTTCTTGGGTTCCATGTTGACTTTTTCTTTCGGTTTGGCATTGACGGTCGGGGCCAGGTACAGCGGGTCTGGCTTTCGCGGCGCGGCACCAGTGATCAGGCTTGGGATGGACAGATGCGCATCAGCGCCTGGGCGTGGGGTGCCCATAGATGGCGGGCGGTAAGCGTCGCTGTTTGAAGAGTGATAGCTCACGCAGTAACCCCTTCGCAAATCGTCTCGATGTGCTCAATCAGCGCCTGGCAGATCAGGGGGAAATCCTGCTCATGGAACAGCAGAGCGGATTTGTCGATGGCTGCCGGCTCAAATCCAAGTTGCTTCAGGAAATCAGCGGTCAAGGTGAAACCCAGGCGCTCGGCGATCTGGCCAAGCTTCAAAGTCGGCGGCCCAAGCACCTCAAGGGCAACCACTTCGAGTGCGATTGGCTTCTGAACAGTTTCAAAAGGTATAGCTGTCGGCGCAATAACCACATGGGCTAGAGCCGAATTTGACTCTGAAATAGCCTGGGCTTTGGCTATGGCCTCATTGCTGGCCCGCTTGGCCGCTGCATCGGCTGCGACTTGCGCGTGTGCCTCAGCTCGGGCTTTGGCTGTCGCAGCGGCGATTTCCGCATCGGCCCGGGCGCGGGCGACAGCTTCGGCCTTGATGCGCTCCTGTTCGGCGATACGGGCGGTTTCAGCCGCGATGCGGGCCGCTTCTTTGGCCTGGTGATCAGCCACTCTGTTCTTGATTGCCATGACCACAAATTCAGGTTCTTTGAGAACCAGTTGCGCAGCGTCAGCAAACAGGAATGCATGGTCGGGGTGCGCATCAATCGTGCGCAGGTTGTCGGTGATATTGCCAGCGATGCCGTTGGCTTCGATCTTGCACCGGGCAAGCTCGGTGGCCACCTTGTCGCGCA
Organism: Rhodoferax sp.; assembly: GCA_018061265.1. GTDB lineage: Bacteria > Pseudomonadota > Gammaproteobacteria > Burkholderiales > Burkholderiaceae_C > Rhodoferax. The sequence continues at coordinate 12,768 of JAGOUM010000047.1, forward strand.
TGGAGTCGATGGACTTCAGACCCTTGACCGCACCGGGAAAGTCACTTGTGATGGCTGGCATGAGGCTGGAGCCGATGCGGGCATTCAGCGCCTTGATGTGGCTGACCAGATCGGCCGCGGCTTCACTCACGATGGCCAGCTTACGGGACTCTTTTTCAACCTTGACCAGCTTGTCGATCAGCAGCCGATTGGTGCGGGCGGTTTCCCGGTACATCGCCACGGTGCGCCGCATGGAGTCGATGCTGTCGGTCTGGGCCAGTGCGCCGGATTCAGCAGCGTCCAAGGCATCCTCAGCATTTTTCAGGGTCTTGACCGTCGCTTCCAAGTCGGCAAAGTCCTGGTCTGTCTTGGGCTTGCGGTTGATGCGCTCAATGTAGGCGGTCAGCGCAGCCCCGAACACCTGCAGGTTGTCGATCAGGGCGATGGATCCGTTTACCTGGATGCTGACGGCTGGCAGGCCGAATTGCGGTGCGGCCACGGCCTTGACTTCGGCCACCGGTGGGGTGTAGTCGGCAAGGTCGGCAGCAAACTGCAGCCAGCCGTCAATGATCCGCTGGCGAAGTTTGGGGTCAGACGCGTACCAGCAGTGGCGCTCTTCGACCAATTCCTCGCCATTCCACTTGCTGGCCATGAACAGGCATTTTTCAGCACCAGCCACAAGAAGCTGCTGCTCCATCTGCACGCGATATTGCAGCGCAAGCCGGTTGGATTCGTCCTCGCCTTCCATGCACTCACGCAAATCAGCATTCAGGGATTTGTGTTCAAAGGAAACCTTTCGATCCATCGTCAGGCCGTCAAAACTGGCGCTCAGGCGCTGCAGCGACCCAACTACCGGGTACAAATCGTCACCGATGATGTCCTCGGCCAGCGGGCGGGCCAGTTCCTCAAACCGGTGGCCATCGTCAAACCGGCGCTGTGTTGCTGCGTCAACTTCCGGCACCAGGCCGGTGTGCATTTCGTGCAGCAGTTGCGAGCGGGTTTTGTACGGGCTGCAACCCATCATGGCAGGTGCGTCTGAGGCGTTGAAATGCGTCAGGCGGTGGGCGTGCCACTGGGGCGTGCCCTGGGTGAGATTGTGAAGTTCCATAGTTATTCTCCGAGGTCACGAATAAATTCATCATCCAGATCGGCTGCAGGTGCTGCAGGTGCTGCAGGTGCAGCCATCGCATTGATGGCCGCCAGTTGCTCAGCAGTCAGCGTGTATTTGCTTTGCAGCATGGCCAGCAGGTCGGAGACCTTGCCGCCGTCATGAATCGACTTTTCCCATGCGGGGAGATTCTTTTTGAACCGGTCGGCAGAACACGGGGCCAGCGCGCCCTTCTCGGCCGCCGGTGCATTGCTGCCCTGGTCAGCCTTGTTTGACATGACAGTCTGCCAAGTGGCTTCGCCATCCTTGATTGCGCCGTAGATTCCGCGCAGTTGCACCAGTTGGACTGGCGAGCATTTCGCAATGTCGTGCCCAAGGTAGCCGGCCAAGTCGGTGGCACTGACGCCGATGCCAAAGAAGGCATCAATCAGGGCGCGGCGTTCGGCATCCGGGTCTTGGGCGGCTTTATCCAGGCGAACCCGCTTGATGATCGCCTCGGCTTCATCGCACAGATCGCCAGGGATGATGCGCAGGCCAATGGTGCGGATTGCCTTGGAGATCAGTGCCCCCCGCTTGTTCAGCAGGTCGTCATCGGTTCCCAGCAGGGTGTAGGTGTCCTTGCCATAGCTGTTCTTGCGCACCGAAAGGTAAGAGCCATCGCTGTTCGGCTTGGAGCGCTCGACCGTCTTGCTGACGCGCACGTCCAGCGGATATGTGATGTTGGCCTCCAGGTCGGTGACGCTGACCCGGTGCACTTCCTTCATTTCATCTTCAAAGATCATGGTGGTTTCGACCAGCACGTTTTTCATGCAGCGCAACGCCACCTCAACGAAACGGATACCAAGACCTTCAACGCCCTGGCCGATTGGCTTGACGTAATAGGCGCTCTTGTTATCGGCGAAAGAAGGGCGCTTGCACTCCTTCACCAGGTCAAGGCGAACCTGATCCCAGTTGCGCGGATTGCGCATAGCCATGACGTAGCGCGACTCGACCATTGCCTTGGACTGGGCCGCCACAGCGCTACTGGCGCTTTCGATGCCGTACTGTTGAACGGCTGGTGGTGAAAATTGGGTGGTTGCAAGTTCGTTGCTCATTTGGTGGTTCTCCGAAGTGTTTTGAAAGCGATGCGCGCAGAGCCGACAAGGCCATTGCCAGCGCGGAAATAAAGGCGGAACAGGCTAAGAAAGTCGTTCGTATTTACCCCCTGTTGAAGGCCTGCGCTCGCGTAACTTTTCCATTAGCTGCTGCGGTGCGCTGGATTTTTTTAAGTTGGTCTTGAGCCTGCTTCAGCGTAATCACGCCAGCCCGGACTTTTTCCATGAGTTCGAGTCTGACGGTCATGCTGTCGGCAATCTCACCGGACGCCTCGGCGCGGTTCAGTTCGGCTCGCTTGTCGATGCTGGCCTCAAATGCAGTGCGATCATTCACAGAAAGCTCCCTAGCGCATGCCCAATAAAGGCGCAGACGATGGGTGTGATGACGACTGCCGCAATCACAATCCCGCTGCGGTCGGTGCGCCGTGTGCGTTCAATGCTGTTGGCGTACTGGGTGCCGCTTGGGCGGCTGGTGCGCGCAAAGGTTTGGGTGGTGTGGTTCATGATCAATACCCCGGACGTGGAATAAACGAATACTCAAACGATGCGTTGCAGGCCGGGAATTCCTTCACTTCAGACCCGCCCATATTCAGCATGTTCGGCGCATCAATCGGCCCGCCTTGCTCGCACACGATTTCGACATAAGCCTCGTAAGTGAAGTTGTCGCGGTTCGCCGGGCTGCTGCCAGTGCGGCAGAGGAAGGTGTCTTTGTAGTGGGTCATGCTGCACCGCCTTCCGTGCTTATCCATGCGGAATCGTCTTCCTCTTGATTCATCGGATTGCCGGGGTGAATGCACGAGTTGCACGGGGGCGACAGGTGGCAGCTGCAATTGCCATCACGTCCAAATGTTGCCTCGAAGTCATCGCGATCTGCCTGAGCCTCTGGCGTCAGGTCTTCGTAGTCGCTGGTCATGCTGCCCACCGATCTTCATAGCGATCAGCGCCACGGTCATAGTCAGCATCAAAAGCGCTGATTGACATCGCAGCCAGCGCCTCGGCTTCGATCTCACTCACCGTGTCTTCATCCAGCAGGCACATGACATCGACACCGTTGGCCAGCGCATAGCTCAGCGTGATGCGCTCAGGGTAGCTTTCGTCGCTTTCGGGGCCGGTGCCGCCATCAAAGCCTTCCTCGTAATCGAGAAAGCAATTCAGCACCAGGTTGGTGTGGGTGTACTCATGCTCGTACAGGCCTTTGAGCTCGATCGGGTCGACCAGCACATTGGGTGTTTTGTGGGCACCGGCGGTGATGATCTTGGCCGGCGGCATGAAGCCGCGCAGGGCTACAGCCATGGTTGGATGAATGGCGTTCACAGTGCCACCTCCCGACGAGGAATGTGATCAACATCAGCCATCTGAATCGCGGCATTGAGCTGGTGCCCAAGGCGTGAGTTCAGCGGGTGAACCTTGAGGGCTTCTTTGCAGGCCTCAAGCAGATCAACTGCAATGACTGGGTTGTGTTGCACGCGCCTTGCAAAGCTGTTTGGCGCTCCAAATGCTGTAACGGTGATGTGGTTCATGCTGCCACTCCAGCATCAATGACCGCCTGAAGGATGGTTTCGTGATAGCTGTGGACATTTCCAAAGCGCGGGTCACGCACATCACCAATCACCATTCCTTGCTCGCGGGAAAGATTGGCGCACTTGCGACCAATCTTGGAGGCTGTTTTGAAGTCAACCGGCTTGCCGATCAGGTTGGAGTACCCCAACACGGTGAAATGCTTGTTCTCGGGCTGGGTGCGCGCCTCGATAACCGCCACGGTTTCCTGAATGCGAGCGATCTCCGCCGACTGGCGCTGCTGCTCTTGTTCGTATGCAAGGTACTGCTGCGCCATTGCCAGAAGCATCTGTGCGGGCGACTGGATGGACGGCTTGGCCATTTTCGATTCCAGCTCGGTCATCTTGTCGTACACCCTGGCCTGAACCACCAAAGATTCTGACATCACCATCAACTCACATTCGCGTTTTGGCAGGTGGTAGCACTTCAGGGTGCGCCCTGTGCTGTCTTTGTACTCACCCAAAAATTTGGGTGAGTCGATTCCTGGGTGCTTCTCAAGTTTGACCATGAAGTGGTCATGGCGCAAAGGTCGCTTGCCATCTGCGCTACGCACATCGTTGATGGTGTCAACCAGCTCCAGGCTGGTCATGGTGACCAGGCCCTCGGCATTGGTCTTGAGCGGTTGGCCGCTGATGGTGATCGCTTGCATCTTTCATTCCTTGCCTGCGTTGATGTGCAGGATTGGTGTGGATGATAGTTCCAATTAGACCTAATGACAATGCCTAAATAGAACTATGTGCGTCTAATTTGAATCTTTTTTGAAAATTATTTGGGCAGGCGTTCAGTCTTCGCTCGGCGGGCAAAGCGTCAATCCACGGTAAAGACTGTTGTTTTAGGCGTTGCACCCGTGCCGGACACGGCCTGCTTTGGTCATAATTGGCGCACTCGGTTTGCTCAGCGGCAAACAACCAATCACACAACGCGAATCAAAGTTCTCATTTACGTTCATCAGGTGCATCCAATGAAGCCATCCGTCATCTCCAAGCGCATCACGCGCCGCGCCTATGCAGATCGCATGGCAGAGCGTGAGTTTGTGCGCTCGGTGCTCTCTCGCCGGATTACGCCCGAGATCGAGGCGCTTTCGCTGGCATCGGCGCAGCGGTCGCATCGCGCCCGCAACGCGGCTTTTCTCGACCGATTCCGCCCGGCTGCCACTGCTGCCGCATGACCTTTGATCTCTCCAGCGACGGGTATGGTTTGCTACCCGTCACGGAGTTGACGCCCGCCCTGCTGGGCAGCTTTTCATGCGGAAAACCCAGGCTTGACGAATTCTTGAGTGAAACTGCGGTGTTCTATCACCGTGAGCGCCTCGGCTTTACGTGGGTCGTTGTGCATGAGCAGTGCACTGATGTATTGGCCTATTTCACCTTGGGCAATGATGCCCTGACGCTCACCTCGTCGGAAGAGGCTGACCTGAGCCTGCCCGACTACGCTGGCCTGACCCACTTTCCGGCGGTCAAGATGGGCCGCCTGGCGGTGGCAACACCTTACCAAAAAACCGGTGTCAGTCGCCGTGTGATGCAGCTCGCACTGGACGAAGTGCGCGGAGACCAGGGTTTGTCCAGTGCAGCACGGCTGGTGGTGGTGGACGCTGACAATGATGAAGTTGTTTTGCGTTACTACGAACGCCATGGATTCGTGCGCAGCCTGTGGGCTGATAAGCAGGCCGCGCATCAGGGCGGTAAACGCCAGCACCGGACAACCATCAAAATGCTGCGCGATGTGCTTGTGGGCTGGGGCGATTAAGCAGCAATTAGCATCAAATGCTTGGCGGCCTGCACCGCAGTGCTGCACCTCAACGCCTTGATGTTGCGCTGCTTGGCCTCGTTATCGATAAATTCCCATGATTCGTTGAGTCTGATGCTCTCGCGTTTTGGAAACGGGCTATCGGCATTCAACTCAGGGCACCCCACCAGCACCTCGGTTGTGGCGATTGAAACAGCTTGCGCCCGGCGCAACACCTCCAGATCAAATAGCTTGACCTTGAGCGCCCGAAGGTCTGCAGTGGTTGCCTTTCCTGGCCTGAGTACCCCAAATTGGGCGGCATAGTCACCATGCATAAAACCAATGCGAGTGCGCCTGTTGGGCAATAGTTTGATGCTGATGTTGAACGCCTCAGGGAGCATGGTTTTTTGCAGTGTCAATGCTTGTTCTCGCACGCGCTCAGCCCAGTCCTCAAAAGCCTTCTGACTGTCCTTGGAGGGTGATTCATGGAGGCCAAATTGCGACTGCCCGAACGCCCCGGCAAGTCGCGTCGCAACATCAAACACTTCGTTAATGTCTTGGCCGCAGCATTCTCTTGGCCTGCCAAAGCCAATGCCGCCAAATGGGAACTCAAGATTCTCCAATTTTGTTTCGCGATCGATCTGCGCCTGCAAGGCAATCACAGTCTGTCCAACAACCAGTTGCATGCCTGCACCAGCCGTGCCAAACATACTGCGGATCAATGGCGGCGATATCACTTGGCGCACCTGACACTTCCCGGTATGAGGCTGAACCACCACTGCGATGGTGATGAGTTCGCCTGACCCTAGTACCGTTTCAAGGTGCACCGGCCACCACGTCGCTTCAAACGTCGGCAGTTCGATGTGGATCATTGGGGTGCGATTCCTCGGTTAAATACTGTTGATCCGGCAGCACACGGCTGCTTAAAAGATGATCAAGATGAACCAATCTTTCAGAAAGAAAGTTTAACAGCCGGGTGTAAATCTTCACCCCATCCAGAGCATATTGGACGCCCGAAGGAACAGCCTTCAATTGAACGCGATGCGCTGCAGCCGCTCTCGCACGAAGAGCCTTTAGCAGGGCGACATGTTCTTTTTCATCCGTGCGCTCAATAATCTTGGTGGCCAGCCAGTTTGTCACAGCGCAATCAGGTTTGCTCAGGTCTTGCATTGCGCCTTCATGGTCAATGATGGCTGCAGATCCTTCAGGGTCAAACAAAATATCTCCTGGCCCGCGCACGCTATTGCCTACCCATTCATCAAACATGGCCAACATCTCGCTGTGGTGCAGTTTTTTAAGCAGTTGCAGCATGATTTCCACGTTGTGCACAGGTCGTGCCAATGATCGCGTACCGGCTTGCTCGCAGCCAAAGGCCAGCAGAGTGGTATCGCTTTTGATTCGCCCGATGTGGTGCGGCTTGACCACGACCAAAAAAGGTGCAGGGCATGGCAGGCGCAAGCATTGCGCAACCTGCGCGGCAAGTGCTTCAACCATCATCGCCCGCTGCGTGATTCCCGGCTTGACATACAGCATGTGTCCGCCCATTGATGCGTCGTAGGCTTGGCATAACCAGACCTCGTTGCGCGACCCTTCAACCCGGGTTCCGGGTGCAGCAGTTGCTGCGATACCAAGGCCCGGGAGTTCACCGTTTGGCAGTGCTATGACGTTGCTGGGGTTGGGCATGTAATTCCTCCGCTTGGCGTGACAGCGCCTCTAATTCTTCTTTGTGTTCTGGTGCTATCCGGCCGCCTTGCACGGGCGCTGGCTTGGCCGCGCGCTGCATGCTGTCGTGCAACCAGGCTACGTCAGCATCCTGCAGGGCACCACTTAAAACCTGGGTGCACAGCTCTTCAACAAAGGCGCGGGTGCGTGGCGACAGGGCTTTCCAGTCAGCCTCAGGCATTACCGGCAGCCGGTGTTCACCCATGCGCAAAGGCTCTTTGGCCTCTAGTCGCCGGATCAGATCAGGGTCAAGGATGTCGCAGGCGCGCAGTCTGAATGATTTGGCGATCTCTTCAACACTGTCAATTTGGGCGGCCACTTCGCCATTCATTGCCCGACGGACTGTAGTAGGGGCAATCCCTGATGCTTTGCTTACTTTGTAGTTTGAACTCAGGTCATCCCGCGTTGCCATCAACGCCTTCAGATTGCCGGAAAAGACATGCAAAACACTCATAGTTCTATTTTGGAATGTTTTATAAAACTAAAGGGACTTGCAAAGTAGTTCTAATTAGACGCATAATGCACCCCATGAACACAAACCTTCACCAATTCGTTCTTGACCACCTGGCCGCGCGGCGCATCAAGTGGACGCGGGTGTCCCGTGAAACGGGCATTCCCTACGAGACGCTTAAAAAGATTGGCCACCGCACCACGCCAAACCCGGGCGTGCTGCATGTGCAAACGCTGGCCAACTACTTTCAAGATCAATTTCCGTCCGTAGCTCAAGCGCAGATGGCGCAGGCAGCTACTGATGTTGTAGCGACTGGAGCATAAATGACCGGTGAAATCATTCGCTACGAAGCGATGGTTTACGCCATTGCCGAGTGCCACGCCATTGATGAAGTCAAGGACATCCGCGACAAGGCGATGGCTCTTGAGCTTTACGCCAAGCAAGCCCGCAACACCGATGCCGAACGCAAGGCCAGTGAAATTCGGCTTCGCGCCGAACGCCGCACTGGCGAACTGCTGAAGGACTTGGCGAGGGCTACGCCGCAGACTGCTAACCAGCTTGGTGAAAACCAGCACAGCAGGACGCCCGCAAGCGTTGCGGCTGACCAAAACACAGAAGTTGTTGCGGCCACATCGCAGCCCAGCCCGTACCGTCAAGCCATTGACCAAGCTCAAATTCCAGAGCGCACGGCGCAGCGTTACCAAGCCCTGGCCAACGTCCCCGCCCAAGTCTTTGAAGAGGCTTTGCGTGACCCGGTTGTCAAACCCACCACAGCCGCATTGATTCGGCAAGCCCGGTCTCCTGAGCCCCAAATGCCAGCCGACGTGCTTTGGCTGTGGGGTCGACTGCGCGACTTCGAGCGTGACGGATTTTTTGACAAATCGGGGGAAAAGCTGCTTGAACCGCTCACCCCGTCCATGCGCGCCGACATTGAGCGCATTGCGCCGCGAATGGCTGATTTTTTCATTGAACTTAACGAGGCAATCCATGAGTTTGCATAACGACATCGCCAACGCCATAAGTCGGGAAATTGAAAACTTGGGATCAGCCATTGTGTTGTCTCCCACGTCCGTAGCACTTGCTGTGCAGCGCAGTTTCAGCGCTGAAAGCATGGAACCTCATGTTCAGTACATCAGCCTCGAACACATCAAACACATGGCCCGCAAAGCCTTGTCTGGCCACTTTGAGGAATCCGGGGATGAAAACACAGCACACCAGGGCGACATGTTTTCCGGTCAACTTCAAGACCGTTACCCAACACCCCGCGAACGCGGCAGTGATCCGATTTACAAACTTCGTGAGCATTTGAGCGCCTCCGAGGCACAGTGGAATGTCGATGCCCTGCGCAAGGCCGCAAACGCAAGGCTTCGCCATGCTGATGCACTGGACGCATGGAATGCCAATCGCGGAATAGAAAAAGCCGCCTAAATGCCCACCCTTTCCCGCCACGCTGGCCGCACGGCTGGCCAACCCCGAATCACCGTCCCCACAACGGGCGGACGTAATGCTCCCGCCCCGGGGTTGGCCGGCGGATTTTCTATTCTGTTGGATTGAGCACTTCATGGCCGAATCATCCAATCAATCAGCCGCAAGGGGGTGCAACTTGCACAGCAAGATTTTGCAGCGTGTTGCCACCGTCAAGAACTTTGCGATTGCGCAAGCCATTTGCCACGATGAAGGCCATGTAAGCCACATCACAAGCGGAACCCGCGGCCTGCGCATCAATGAGCTGGAGGGCTTCTTCAATGCAATCGGGCTCAAAGTTGTTGAGTGCGACGGCTTGATGGTGTCAATCCCGGCTGATGAGCTTTTGGCGCTGAAGCTGCTTGCCAGGAAAGGTCTGCTATGACAACCCTTGCGAAATCGCAAGCCGATCACGCAGCCATTGCGCTGGCCTCGCTGCGCAAAACAAACAGCGGTGCAGTTCATCGCATCAAGAACGCAACACGCGTCAATCCGAATTCCGGTACCGGTTACGCCGATCAGGCCGCACGGGACAAGACACGCTCAATTCACAAGGCACTTGGAGCAGTGTCATGACTGGGCTGCAAGAGTTGCATGACGACATCCTTGGTCTTGAAGCCGCACTGGCTGGAAAGCACATGGAACTGGCCCTGGCGCAAGGCGACAAGATCGGCGGGCGCATTTTCATGAACCGTATGAATGAACTCACCCGTGAGCGCCGGTCGTTCAGGATCAACATTTCCGATTCGCGTGGCGAGTGCTATTTTGATGCGGCTGGCCAGGCTGACAGGATGGCGGCAGGGGGGGGTAAAAAGTGAATTACTACCCGTTCCACATTGGCGACTACCTCAGCGCCACCCGGCACCTGAGTTGGGAAGAGGACGGGGCATACCGGCGCCTGCTGGACGTTTACTACACGACCGAGAAGCCTATTCCTCTGGAGTTGAAACAGGCTTGTAGGCTTGTTCTGGCCACCACAGAAAGCCAGCGCGAAGCAGTCGCAACAGTACTTGAAGAGTTCTTTGAAAAGTCGCCAGAAGGCTGGGTAAACCACCGCGCCGATGCCGAAATCGAGTCGATGCGCGACAAGCAACAGAAGCAACGTGACCGCGCAAACAAACGTTGGCAGAAGCCATCTGCAGAAATTGCAGATGCACCGGCAATGCCACGGCATACAGAAATCGATGCCGTGGCATCAAAAACAGATGCCAATGCATTGCCACCAACACCAACACCAACACCAACACCAACACCAAGTAGTTCTGTACCTAAAGGTACAGGCGATGACCCGCCTGTCAGACCTTCGGTAGACAAGTCAAAAACCGAACTTTGGAAATCAGCAGTCTCGCTTCTTGGCGGACAGGGTATGCCGGAACCACAAGCCAGAAGCCTGATCGGCAAGCTGTCGAAGGACTACAAATCCGCCGGCGAAGACATCGTTTTGACGGCGGTCCAAGGCGCTGTCGCCGAGCAGCCGGCAGACGCCAGGGCGTACCTCAAAGCCGCCTGCCAACGCCTTGCCGGTGAGCGAAAACGCGATGGATCGCACGATTGGACGGCTGCAGCCCTATGAGCCCCTGGTACGCACAAAACGCCCGCCATTTGCTGGAAAACCGCCAGCAAGGCATCACACCTGATGGACCGGTCGTGGTGTCGCTGGTGGCTGGCGAATTTGATCAACTGGCCCTGTTCGTCCATGCCGACATGCCGCATGACCGGATCGATTGGCGCATGTTGGTCAACCTGTCGGTGTGGGTGTGGGCAAGCGCCAAAGCCCCTCTGCAGCAGGTTCTGGACACGGTTTACCGCATCGCTTTAGTCCGTCCGAGGGAGCTGGTTTTGCGCTTTGAACAGGGCGACATGGTTCACGACATCGAGGTCGGCTACGGCCACCACTTGCCAGCAACTGCCGGCGTCGCAGCAGTTCACCGGTTTCAGTGGGCGCCGATCAACGTGGGCGGGTCACCCCTTGGGTACCGCCTGAAAAAAGCACTTTTGTCCAAAAAACCAAACGGAGAATTTCTGTGAACACGCTTACCGATGCCATCGATTTTGACAGCTACTTTTCGGATCAGGTTGATGAATCGGCCAAGGTTAGACCTGCCGCATGACCGGATCGATTGGCGCATGTTGGTCAACCTGTCGGTGTGGGTGTGGGCAAGCGCCAAAGCCCCTCTGCAGCAGGTTCTGGACACGGTTTACCGCATCGCTTTAGTCCGTCCGAGGGAGCTGGTTTTGCGCTTTGAACAGGGCGACATGGTTCACGACATCGAGGTCGGCTACGGCCACCACTTGCCAGCAACTGCCGGCGTCGCAGCAGTTCACCGGTTTCAGTGGGCGCCGATCAACGTGGGCGGGTCACCCCTTGGGTACCGCCTGAAAAAAGCACTTTTGTCCAAAAAACCAAACGGAGAATTTCTGTGAACACGCTTACCGATGCCATCGATTTTGACAGCTACTTTTCGGATCAGGTTGATGAATCGGCCAAGGTTAGACCTGCCGCGGAGTGGGCCGATGCGGTGATTGACCGCTTCTTTGGCGAAGGCCGCCAGTCGAACTGGACGCCCACCGGATTCGCAAAAACTGACGGAAAGTTTGATGTTCGCCCGGGCGAGGTGACGATCTGGGCTGGCATCAACGGCCACGGCAAAACGACCTACCTGAGCAACATCATGCTCAACCTGATGCAGGCTGGCCAGAAGGTTTGCCTGATGTCGCTGGAGATGAAGCCCGCCGATTCGATGGCCAAGATGGTTCGCCAGGCTGCGGGATCGGGCGCTCCGTCCATGGCATTCATCCGGGCATTTCACCAGTGGACGAATGAAAAGCTGTGGATTTATGACCATGTTGGCCGGGTTGCGCCAGCCCGGGCGCTGGCGGTGGCGACCTACGTGCGCAAAGAGCTGGGGTTGGACCACATCGTGATCGACAGCCTGATGAAGGTGAGCGCTGGCATGTCATCGGACGACTATTCGGCCCAGCGTGATTTTGTAGACGGTCTGTGTGTGATCGCCCGTGACACCGGTTTGAGCATTCACCTGGTGTGCCACATGCGCAAGGGCGAAAACGAGCGTACCGCCCCAGGTAAGTTCGATGTGAAGGGCGCTGGTGAAATCACCGACCTGGTGGACAACCTGATGATCGTTTGCAAGAACCTGCGCAAGGCCCCCAAGGCTGATGAAGAGGCCAACAACACAGACCCGGATGCGTTTGTGCTGGTTGCCAAGCAACGCCACCACCCATGGGAGGGCAGCTTTGCATTCTGGTTCGACAAGGAGAGCCAACAGTTTTGCGAAACCCAGTGGGCCAAGCCTCGCTACATCGATCTGGAGATTCTGTGATTGGACATTGCCGCCCACCGCCAGCGCATGTTGCGCCACTGCCTCTGGCTGGCCAACCAGGACCCGGCCTACGCCAAGTGGGCGGCCAAGCAATACGAGCAGCAATCGGACGGAGTTTTGGAAGGCCTGCATGCCCGAGTCGTGCAGACCATTGAAAAGCGCAACAAGCAACTCGATCAACCCCCACCAACCAAGGAAACGTAAATGGCTTTCGAAATTGAAGAATTCACCTCTGTTCGCCTGAACAACGTCAACCCACGCATGGAAAAACACGGCCCTGAGTCGGTACCGGCCGTGGACATGAACTTCATCATGGACGCGCCCAATGACATCCTGAGTGTCTTTGACGGCGCTCTGCTGTCGGCTCTCTACACCGCCCGCACCGAGGCGCAGCCGGAGCAAGAGGAAATCGACGGGCTGGACCCGGTGTCGCACCTGCCAAATCTGCGTTTTCCGAAGATGTCGCCCATCAAGTGGGACTGGCGCGGCGCAGGCTACTCGATTGAAATTGACTACGGTATCGGCGGTGGCAAGGGTGTGATGCTGGAGGGTTGCGAAGTTGGCAAATTCGTGATTGATCCAAAAGAGGGCGGCACCGTCGAGATCAAGTTCCAGGTGCAGGCGGTGACCGGGCTGACCGAGGCCATCATGGGCAAGCTGTCGCTGATGATTGGGTCGGAGGTGGATATCACCCTTCTGGCGCCGAAAACGATGGATGCCCAGTCTGCGGCCGTGTTTGATGATCCGCTATTTCCCGGCTACGTGGCTGATGCACCATTGACCGCTGAGGATGTGTTCATCGGCACGGCAGATCAAGCGGCTGCGGTGCACTGATCATGCTTGTGATCAGTTGCGACCCGGGCCTTACTGGTGCCATAACGCTCCTGTGCAGCCAGCGCGGCTTGCTGGAGTGCGAGGACATTCCGACCTGCGATAACGGCCAGTCCACCGGCTCAATGAAACGCTGGGTCGATGTGGACGGACTGCAGGGCATGCTGGCCAACTGGTCCATCAAACATGACTTTGCTGGCCAGGCGGTCGAGGCCTGCATCGAGCGGCCCATTCCCATGCCGACGCTGCCCGCGCAGACGGTGGCCAGCCAGTTCGACACGTTCGGCGTGATCCGGGCGATTGTGGGTGGCCGGGTGCCTATGAAGGCCATGACCATCGTCAATCCGCAGATCTGGAAAAAGCGCTTTGGGCTCAAGTCGGACAAGGATGCCTCCATTGCATGTGCGTTGCGGTTGTATCCGAGAGCGGCCAAGTTTCTGGCGCGCAAGAAGGACCACAACCGCAGCGAGTCGATTTTGATTGGCCACTGGCTGATGTCGGAGATGGCCTGATGCGCTGCAGCCGCTGTAAACGCCCCCTGAAGTTCGCAGCTGTGGTCAGCGGAAACCTGACCATTGGCCCAACTTGCGCAAAACGGATGGGCCTGCGCCTGGACCGCTTTGGCCGGGTGGCAGCGCCGATTGTGCAGGCAGGCCAACTGGCGCTGTTTGAGGTGCAGCCAGCATGAGCCAGTACGCCCTGCAGACCGTGTTCATCAACCCTGAGCAGGCGCGCGCGGCCATTTCCGGCCAGATTGCGCCATTCTGCAAAGCCCAGTGGCAAAACGGTATCGAGCGCCTGCGCGTGACGATTGAACCCGAGGAAGATGCTATTCACCCGGCAACAAAGTAATGAACGTCAAGCGGCATACTTGACTCGCGGATCTTGGAAGTAGGACACCACTCTGGCCGGATTGGCGGCGAGGGTGGCCATGTGGTTTTGCGTGACAGCCTTGAGCTTGTCTTTGGTGCGCACCTGCACTCTGGAGCCCAGGGCGTATTTGAGGTCCGCGTTGAGCCGCTCATCAGGATTGAGCTCAGGGCTGTAGCTGGGCAGGTAAAACACCTCGATCTGTGCCTGATGCTCAGCCAGCCACGCTTTGACCGGCTTGCTATGGTGCACCCTCAGGTTATCCAGGATCAGAAACACCTTCTTGCCCGCATCCTTGATCAGCATCTGCAGGAACTCGATCAGTTTGTCCGAGTTGAACGCCTCATCGATGATCATCCAGCGCGTCTTGCCTTGGTTGGTCACTGTGGAGA
>JAGOUM010000158.1 GCA_018061265.1 Rhodoferax sp.
ATTCCGGCATCCTGAACGGTTTCGATGCGGCGATCCCGGTACCGAGGAACCACCTCCAGATCCTGCGGCGCGCTCAGGGGTCTGGCAGCCGAATGTCGGATCGGGCCACATTGCATAAATATGATGGGCTGCTGTCCATCGCGGCGAATCGGTGTTGCTGTTAGCCCCAAGACGTACTTGGCTTTGACCCTCTTCAGGATGGCGTCAAATGAAACGGCACCAACGTGATGGCATTCGTCAATGATCACCTGTCCGTAGGATTCCACTATTGGGTTGACCTCTCCTTGGCGGGAAAGTGACTGCATCACGGCGATATCAATCTTCGCGGTGGGCTTGGACTTGCCGCCGCCAATGACTCCCATATAGCCTTTATCCAGAGTCAGGAAGGCTTGGAGTCGCTCCTGCCATTGCTTAAGGAGCTCGGTGCGATGAACCAGTATGAGCGTATTGACGCCACGCTTGGCAATCAGCGCCGCCGCAGTCACCGTCTTGCCAAATGCAGTTGGGGCGCAAAGCACGCCGGCATCGTGTTTGGTCACCTCCTGCACCGCGATCTCCTGATCAGCGCGGAGTTTGCCCGTAAACGTCAGTTCCAATGGGCTGCCATTGGAGCGCTCGTCGACTAGTTCGCATTGAATTTCGTTGTCACGAAGTAATTCTTTTGCGGCATCAAGGCAGCCACGCGGCAGCCCAATGTGATTGGGAAAGTTTTCTGCACATCCAATGACCCTGGGAACATCCCAAACCGAAAATCGCATCGCTTGGGCTTTGAAAAATTCCGGATTTTGGAAGGCCGCAAGCCGAATCAGGCGGTTGGCAAGAGCCTGTGGCAATACCTTCTTTTCAAAATAGATCAGATTCGACAGCGTTGCTGTCAACACAGACGGCAGCGGCCCGGTCAATTTCCTGGACGCTGTGGCAACTTTCTTCCAAGGTTCTTTGAGGTCCTCTTCGTCGATGAACGTCACATCCAGCGGGTGGACCCCTCCGGTTGCCCGCAGGATAGTTGGCTCGATATCCTGAACGGCCATCTGAACAACTCCCACCAAATGTGCCCACTGGTCCGGAAATGGCCTGAAGTCAGCATCGACAAATACGCTGCATCCCGACTCACGAGGTGCCTTTTGCAGCGGCAAGGCAATCAGATTACCGAATCCTCCCTTAGGCATGACATCCTGATTGGGAAACAATCGGTCATACGATTCCAACTTGAGTTGCCGGGTTCTTGAACAAGCATGGCTGATGATGGCGGTCCCCAGACGACGGGCATCGCGGGCCAATGGCCGTCCGGCAAAGAAAATCCAGGCGTGTGCACCGGAGCCGGAGCGAGAAATTTCGATGGAGACTGGTACCCCAAGGTCATCACAGGAGATTTTGAAGGCACTGACATCCTGCCTCCATTCAGCATCATCGAAATCTGCCGCCAGGAAATGGCAGGTTTCATCGGTCAGCAACGGATAGACGCCTATTGTTTGCTCACCCGCTAGGTGGTCATAGAACACTTCGTCAGAAAGCGGAACGAATTGCCGATTGCCGCAGTCGGCACATTTGATGCGCGGCTTCTCACAAACGCCCGCGAGCCATTCGTTGGCGCAGGCTGGTGAGTAGCCGGCTTTGCCACTTGCCTTGCTCTGCCACCGTACAGGGAATATGTCCTGGCGTCCGCGGAAGAGTCTTTTGAATAAGCTAATTTTTTGTTCGGTACTCAGCCGACGCTGCCCATGAGGCGCCTCACTTTTCGCCTCTGGAGGAGCCGACTTGCGCCATTCAATTCCATTGGCATCAAGTAAAGCAATCAGCCGCGCATTTTCGCGCCGCAACTCCTCTTCATAGACTTTCGCATGTTGGCTATCCATATTTCGAATTTAAACAGACTGTCCATCAACGCTGCTCTTGCCTGAAGAACGATACCCCCTGCGTAGGGTGCGAAATACTGTTACAGTAGGATTTAATCCCTTTTGCACAGCTTTTTGGCACTGGAGTCCAGTCATGCGCACCACCCAGCAGTTCAGCATCACCTTGCCCAACGAGATGGCCAACATCATCAAGGCCAAGGTCGCCGATGGCGAATACGCCACCGAGAGCGAAGTGATCCGCGACGGCCTGCGCGCCCTGATGGCACGTGACCGGGCGGTGGAGAACTGGCTGCAACACGAAGTGGGCCCCGCCTTTGATGCGCTCAAAGCCAACCCCGAGCGTGCGATTCCTGTCGATCAGGTGCGTGCACGCCTGGCAGCACGGCATCAAAAATCCAAGACCAAAGCCTGAAGCCGACCGCACGACGTGAAGCAATACACCATCGTTTTTGCGCCCGAGGCCCTGGCGCAGCTCGAATCGCTGTCCGATTACATAGCCCAGGCCGCTTCACCCGAAGTCGCATTGCGCTACACCGACGCGATCGTCACGTATTGTGAAACCCTGCACACCATGCCACTGCGTGGCACCCGCCGCGACGACATTCGCCCTGGACTGCGGATTACCAATCACAGGAAGCGTACCGTCATTGCCTTCAGCGTGGCAAAGAGCGTCGTGTCCATCCTGGGTATGTACTACGGTGGACAGGATTACGAATCCATGCTGCAGTTAGATGAAGACGAGTTTTCCTGAACGGAAATCTTCCAAAAAACTCTGCACTACTTCAACCCGCCCACAGTCTCCTTATCTTTAGGAGGAAAACTGAAACAGTTGCCGGCAGCAGCATGTTCAAAAGCTCTGCAGACTTGGCGTACGGGATGGCGGCGGCTAGTTGACTTTGGACGAACACCAGCTCGGCCGAAATCCAACGTCGGCGTTTGCCATCGTTGGTGATCGCACATTCAGTGCGGCAGGCACAGGCTCGCCACCTGGGCATCCGCATGGCAATCTCACCAAACAAACTGCAATAGTGGATCTGATGGACATCCTACAACTTGCGTGCCGGGCCACAATGCGGACACAGGCGTTGTCGGTTGGACAACCTGGTGATTTGTTGCTCCATGATTTCGGTCTGCAGGCAATATTGCTTTCCCCTGCGCCAGGCTCAGGCCCAGAGATTGCACGGAAGGATTTTGATTCAATTTGAGCGGCCCACTTGGCCGGAGGCATCAGCTCAATACCGTTTTCACGCAGCGTTAACGAAAGCTCAAACTCCATGGCAATCTCCCAAGGGTCGAAGTCCGCAATCATCCGGCTGTATCCGTGCCATTGCAAATACAAAGTTAGCGTTCACCTACCCCACCAAATGAACTGCTCTCGTCACTTATTGCACTGAAAACGAGAGGACCCCAAGTTGGTGTATTACCTCAAGATCGCACCACGTGAAGCCATTGGGTGTAAGCCCCATGGGGCGCTTGATTCAGCCGGAAAATATTTGTCTATTGAAAGTGAGACGCGATCCATCAACGCGCGGAAAGTGGGCCCTCTGAATGACCAGCAAATTGCGTTCGTGCGTGAGCCACAAAAACTGGTGAACCCCTTCAAGAAAGATCGACTTCGGTTACCAGAAAATACTCCCACCCAATCACGCGCAGGTTCTATTACATTGCTAGACAAGGTGGCCTCCGTGAGGACGGGATTGGGGTTACCCCGGAAGCACTCTTCAAGTTGCCATGCCCATGAGCGTGGGAGCGCCGCACAAAGATGCCAAAAAAGGTGCGGGCAGCCGCGCTTGATTCACCCATATGTAGGGGCCCAGTTTGTTTACAACTCCATGCTTCGAATCCAGGCTGCAACCTGACCAAACGCATCGGTCTGCACCTGCTCAGGGGTCATGTCCCCCAAGCCTTGGGACTGTGCCAGAAACTCGCGAACTGTCGCTGGTCCGAAGTCGTCAGGGGCGCGGAACTTTTCCGCAATGTTTTGGTAGCCTTTGAGGGCCACAGGATCGGCCATCAGCACTTTGCAATTGCGCGCCAGAGCGGCTTGCCCACCTTCGTAGTTCCTGATGGAGAAGTAGATATCGTAGGCATCTTTTCGCTTGTCACGACCCGCCAGTGCATAGCCCTTCATGACAAGAAATGATGCAATGCTGGCGACCCGCAGTTCTACGCGATTCTTGCGTCCATCTGGCATAAAACCTTCCAGCAGGTGCGACACGTTGTCTTGCATCGCAATCGTCGCACCGTCTGCTTTCAACACGGCAAAGTTGGCGAGGATTGGTGGCTTGTTTCTGGTGAACTGTGATTCTCTGGGCATCAACAAGTCGACAATAACTGGAATGTGCTCACCGTCGGCTGCGGGCACCAGTCGGCGCAATTGGAAGGGCCGCAGCCCGAATTTCTCGCCGCGCTCATAACCGCTGGCTTCCAGCGCTTCCACCAGTCCGACGTACTCGGCATCGCCAAGCGCACTGGGATCCAGGCTGAGATCCACGTCCAGTGTCCCAATATGTGCAGGTCGCGCGTTGGGCAACAATAGCCAGGGGACTGCGCCGCCGATGATGACGAATCGCTCCCGGAAGGCGCCCAGTACCTGGCCAATTTCCAGAAGCACGGCAATGACTGCGCTGGCGCCCCGTTCCTCGTAATCAATCGCGCTTTGCGGTTCCACCCGTCACTCCTTCAACCATTGGTGCAATTTTTTCGCGGCGCAGGTGGTCTGCGGCTTCGCCGGAACGCTCACCTGCGTTACAAAGATCCAGATAGGTCTGGACAAGTCCGGCGCCACGCAATCCGCCAGGCAGTTCGATGGCCTCTTCCCACACCCTTGCGTCTGGCGGCTCATAGATGGTGATGTTCTCGCCTTGGTCGACAGGAAACAAATCCAATGTTCTTCTGAGGATAGCAAGCCCGGCCGGATCCGCGTAGAACATTTCCCCACTCATCCGTGCGAAGGGAGCGATGCGGCGCGCCACCGAATGGGAAGCCAAGACATAGCGCCCAGGCCCGGTTCTGAGACCAAACAACTCTGCCAACTTCATTTCCAACGCAGGCCCATGCAGCGCGGTATATGCACGCATTCGCACCTGAGGAGGTTTGGCCACCGCACGCCATGCGTCCAAGAGCGCATGTCCGTTTTTCAAAACCAGTCCGCCGGCAGGGTCGATCGCGCCGTACTCTTTTTCCAGCAGGAGTTTGCGCACCTTACTGACCTGGCCCAGGCTGACCCCGCCTTTTTTCGCCATGGCTTCAACTTTCCAGGGCCCCGGTTGCGTCAGGAACAGGCGTAGCAGCTGGGCCGATTTCGGCGCAAAGAGTGATATTTGTTGCCGGCGTGTCTTGAAAGGATTGATCTGGCTGCGCTCCATTTCTATATGGATGCCGGAGAAACTCAGGAAGCTGTTTCCAGCCCAATCCAGCCAGCCGAGCCCTGCATTCTTCAAAATTTCACGCGATGCGTTTGATAGAAACGGCGCCATCAGCACGCCATAGACTTTTCCGGGATGGTTTTGTACGGCGCGGCGCAGCTGCTCTGCAGCCATCCGAACCCGCTGGGGCTCTCCGTTTTTTGAGATTTCAACCAGGATCGCCCAAGACTCCTTTTGGATTTGTAGTTGCAATTCGGCGTCTGCTTCTAAGCCGTTCTGCATTACTGGGCTCAGCGCAATTTGGTGAATTCTGACAAACGGCACTTGCAGGAGTGCATCACGCAGACGATCCATCCACTCGGATGGATTCTCCATATCAGCTTCACTCGCAACCAAAATCGATTCTTTCACCATTCGGTGAAAATACCATATTTAGTGAAACTATGCAATGGAGTTTCATCTAAAACCTTGATTTCATTTACTGGTGAAATACTTCATTAAGCTGAAACTGACTTCCAATATGAAAGTCCGGTTCCACGCTCTCATCGCAACTCCCGTTTGCAGCAACTGTACTGGGGGAGGGGCAAATACGGGCTCTGTCGCATTAAGGTCCGGCGCGAGAGAATGACTGCATGCAAGACCTGACTGAAGGTGCCATGATTCCCGAACTTCGCAGGGTGCTCAAGCGGCTGCACTATCCGCTGGAAGTGATGCTGGTGTGCGTGCGCTGGTACGCTGCTTACCCCTTGAGTTTTCGACATCTGGAGGAAATGATGCAGGAGCGCGGTGTCTTTGTGGACCACTCTACCGTGCATCGCTGGGCGTTGAAGATTCTGCCCATCATGGCTTTAATCTTTCGTCGCCGCAAACGGCCAGTGGGCACAAGTTGGCGTATGGATGAGACCTACATCAAAGTTGCAGGTCAATGGAAATACCTGTACCGGGCAGTCGACAAGAGCGGCGATGCCGTGGACTTCTTGCTCACCGCCAGGCGGGATTTGGCAGCGGCTCGGCGCTACCTTGAGTGCGCCATCAACTTGCATGGTTTGCCTGAAAAGATCACCATCGACAAAAGTGGCGCCCTCAATGTTATCGCGACAGAGCCGTTGAACAAGCCCTGGGTGTTGGATGTCAATGCCACCATCAAGCCGTTGTATGGGCGCCAAGAAGGCGCTGAGTTGGGCGATGGGCCTGACAGTAGACGCCCGGCCCTGGTTCGGGGCGACTCGGGCTATGGCAATGAAGGGATATTGCTGGAGTTGGAAAGACCAAAGCAACCTGCGTCAAAGCAGGTCAGCACCTCGTTCTTCAAGAAGGTCTCGAAGAATGGAGCGGTGGCATTGACTTGCCTGGTCACAGTAGCATCCAACTGAAAAATTGCTGGTCTTAGACATAACGGCCAGTAGGTCAAGTGAGCGACTGGCCTGCGGCTCAGACATTTCCTTGCGGTACTTCCTGGTAAAGACATCCCAGTCTCTTGAAGAGGCCGCTTCCTGTCCAAGCTTCATGGTTTGGG
>JAGOUM010000159.1 GCA_018061265.1 Rhodoferax sp.
GGCGTGCAAATGGAGCTGGAAGCCGACTTGGGCATCGACAGCATCAAGCGTGTAGAGATTTTGTCGGCCATGCGTGAACGCGCGCCGGATCTGCCGGAAGTCAAACCCACTGAGTTGGCGACCCTGCGCACGCTGGGCCAGATCATTGACCACATGCGCGCCGCCGGTGGTGCGGCTTTGGCGGCTGCAGCACCAACAGCGAGCGCAAAAACAAACCAAATTGCTACTGATTTTGCAGCTACTAACGCAGCAACCACTAGCGGTACACCCGATATTGACCTTGAAGCCTTGATGATGAGCATCGTGGCCGAGAAAACGGGTTACCCGCAGGAAATGCTGGGCGTGCAAATGGAGCTGGAAGCCGACTTGGGCATCGACAGCATCAAGCGCGTGGAAATTTTGTCGGCCATGCGTGAACGCGCGCCGAACCTGCCGGAAGTCAAACCCACCGAGTTGGCGACCCTGCGCACGCTGGGCCAGATCATTGACCACATGCGCGCCGCCGGCGGTGCGGCTTTGGCGGCTGCAGCACCAACAGCAAGCGCAAACACAAACCAAATTGCTACTGTTTCTGTAGCTGCTCACGCAGCAACAACAAGCGGTACAGCCGATATTGACCTTGAAGCCTTGATGATGAGCATCGTGGCCGAAAAAACGGGTTACCCGCAGGAAATGCTGGGCGTTCAAATGGAGCTGGAAGCCGACTTGGGCATCGACAGCATCAAGCGCGTGGAGATTTTGTCGGCCATGCGTGAACGCGCGCCGAATCTGCCGGAAGTCAAACCCACTGAGTTGGCGACCCTGCGCACGCTGGGCCAGATCATTGACCACATGCGCGCCGCTGGCAGCCCGACACCGGCTGTAGCGGCTACGGCAACAGTCGCGCCCGCAGTACAGGCCGCAGTGCTGCCCGATGTGGCCCGTTTTGCTGTGCGCTCCATCCCGGCCAGCCCGGTCGGCATGGCGCTCTCCGGTGTGCTGGGTGCGCAGCATCTGGTGGTAACCGACGAAGGCACTGGCGTGGCTGTTGCGCTGGTGGACGCTCTGGCCCAACACGGTGTCAAAGCCAGCGTGGTGAGCAGCGTGCCAACGGACGCCGATGCCGTCATTTTCCTGGGTGGCCTGCGGGTGGTGGCAAGCGTTGACGAGGCAGTTGCCGTCAACCGCGAAGCCTTTCACGCCAGCCGTACCGTGGCGGCAAGGCTGACGGCCCATGGCGGCGCGTTTGTCACCGTGCAGGACACCGGCGGCGACTTTGGCTTGTGCGGGGTTGACGCCACGCGGGCCTATCTGGGCGGCGTGAGTGCGCTGGCACGCACCGCTGCGCTGGAGTGGCCGCAAGCCTGCGTCAAAGCCATTGACTTGGAGCGTGGCGCGCGGGATGCCAGCACAATCGCGGACGCTATTCTGAGCGAGCTGTTGCAGGGCGGGAACACGCTGGAAGTCGCTCTGCACGCCGATGGCCGACGCAGTACGCTGGTCTCGGTGGTAACGCCCGCGCCCAAGGTGGCTGCTGACAACATCAGCAAAAACTCCGTGGTGGTGGCCTCCGGCGGGGGCCGTGGTGTGACGGCGGCGTGCCTGATCACGCTGGCCAAAGCCAAGCAGCCGCGCATCGTTTTGCTGGGCCGCACCGCGCTGGCGGACGAGCCGCAAGACTTGCGTGCCATTGCCGACGACGCGGGCCTCAAGCGTGCGTTGTTGCAACGTGCGCAAGCGCAGGGGCTCAAACCCACGCCGGCTGACATCAATACGCAAATCGCCAACGTGCTGGCTCTGCGCGAAATTCGCGCCACGCTGGCAGCCCTCCAGGCCAGCGGGTCTGAA
Source organism: Rhodoferax sp. (assembly GCA_018061265.1). Taxonomy (GTDB): domain Bacteria; phylum Pseudomonadota; class Gammaproteobacteria; order Burkholderiales; family Burkholderiaceae_C; genus Rhodoferax. The sequence goes on from JAGOUM010000159.1 coordinate 1,828, forward strand.
GCGCGCTATCTGGCGGTTGACGTGGCGGACACTGGCGCACTGAGCGCGGCATTGGACAGCGTGCGCAAAGACTGGGGACCGATCACCGCGCTGGTGCATGGTGCCGGTGTGCTGGCCGACAAACGGATTGAAGAAAAAACCGACGCGCAATTTGACCGGGTGTTTGACACCAAGGTCAGTGGCCTGCGCGCGCTGCTGGCCGCCACCGCCAATGACCCATTGACTGCGCTGTGCCTGTTTTCATCGGTGGCGGCCCGCAGCGGTAACCTGGGCCAATGCGACTACGCCATGGCCAACGAGGTGCTGAACCTGGTGGCCTGCGCTGAGCAAGCCCGCCGTGGCGCGGCTTGTGTGGTGCGGGCCATTGGCTGGGGCCCGTGGGACGGTGGCATGGTCACCCCCAGCCTGAAAAGCCATTTTGAACACATGGGTGTGGCCTTGATTCCGCTGGCAGCGGGTGCACAGCGTTTTGTCGATGAGCTGACTTGTCGCAGTGATGCCACCCAAATTGTGATCGGTGGTGCCCAAGGCGACGGTGCGCTGGGGGCCAGCGTGACACCGCAGGCCACGGTCGAAGTGTTGGTCAATCAGGCCTCACACCCCTACTTGGCAGACCACAATATTGCCGGAATCCCGGTGTTGCCCATGGTGCTGGCGGTCGAATGGTTCATGCGGGCAGCCCAGGCTTGCCGCCCGGATTTAGTGGCCTCGGCGGTGAAGCAGGTCAAGGTGTTGCGCGGCATCAAGCTGGAAAATTTTGCCGGAACCGGTGACCTTTTTGTGGTCAGCGCGCACCTGATCTCCAACGGCTCGGGTGCTCAAATTGCGGTTGAATTGCGCGGCAAAAACAAGGTACTGCATTACAGCGCTACGGTCAGCATGACCGAAGCGCCCGTTGCTGCACCCGATTTGGCTGCACCGCCCACACTACAAGCGTGGACGCAGGCGACGGTGTACGACGGCCATGTGTTATTCCACGGGCCCGGTTTTCAGGTCATCAACGCGGTGCAGGGTCTCTCGCGCGACGGCATTGTGGGCACGCTTTCGGGAACAAAACAGGCTGACTGGCCAACTGAGGCCTGGTGCAGCGATGCAGCCGCGCTGGACGGCGGCCTGCAACTGGCGTTGCTCTGGTCGCGCCAGGTGCTCGGTGGGGCCGTGTTGCCTATGGCACTGGGGGAATACCGCAGCTACCGCAGTGGCTTGGCCACGGGCCAGCTGCAGGGTGTTGTGTATGGCCGCAAAATTCATGAGGCCCGCACCGTGTGCGACATCGCGTTTGTGGACGGCAGCGGCCAGGTGCTCGCAGAGCTGATCGGGGTTGAAACCGTGCTGCGCCCCGGCGAGGCCCAAGCCACCCCAGCCTACGGCGCCTGATGAAGCGCAACCCGATGGGTTTCGAGCCGATTGCCATCGTCGGCCAGTCTTGCACGCTGCCCGGTGCACTCACCCCGCAGGCGTTGTGGGCGAATGTGCTGGCGGGTAAAAGCAGCATTGCCAGTGTGCCCGCCGGGCGCTGGGGCCTGCACCATGACAGCGTCATGTGCCGCGCCGGGGGAAGTGTCAGCCAGTCGGCTGACCGCACCTGGTCTGACGTGGGCGGTTACGTCAGCGGATTTCAGTTTGAGGCCACTGGCACCGCTGTGCCGGCCGATGAATTGCGTGCGCTTGACCCGCTGTTTCAACTCACAGTGCAGGGCGTGCGTGATGCACTGCGCAACGCGGGGCGCGAGGGGCCATCCAAAACCACCGGCTTGGTGCTGGGCAACCTGTCGTTTCCCTCGGTGGCAATGGCGCAGTTTGCGCAAAGTGTGTGGCTTGGGCAAATGCCTGGGGCGCACCCCAAAAACCGTTTCAACTCAGGCCTTCCCGCACACCTGACGGCCCATGCGCTGGGCTTGGGTGGCGGCAGTTTTGCGCTGGACGCGGCCTGTGCCTCGTCGCTTTACGCCATCAAACTGGCCTGTGACCGCTTGCATGACCGCACAGCCGACCTGATGGTGGCCGGAGCCGTGAACCAGGCCGACGACTTGTTTATCCACGTCGGGTTTTGTGCCCTGTCGGCGCTGAGCAAGACCGGCCAGAGCCGCCCGTTTCACCGCGATGCGGATGGCCTGGTGCCCGCCGAGGGGGCCGGTTTTGTGGTGCTGGAACGTCTATCAAGCGCGCTGGCCGCTGGCCGCAAGGTGCTGGGTGTGATTCGCGGCGTGGGTTTGTCCAACGACGGGCGTGGGCGCGGACTGCTCGCCCCGTCCGAAGAAGGCCAGGAGCGCGCACTGCGGCTGGCCTACGCCCAAGCGGGCTTGAGCCCGGCCGACATTGGCCTGCTGGAATGCCACGCCACCGGTACGCCGATTGGCGATGCGACCGAGCTGCGCAGCATGGCGCGGGTATTTGCCGGGTGTGAGAACGTGCCGATTGGCTCACTCAAATCCAATCTGGGGCACCTGATCACCGCTGCCGGTGTGGCCGGGCTGATCAAGGTGCTGGCCGCCATGGCACATGGCCAAAAGCCGCCCACCTTGCATGTGGACCAACCCAACGAAGCACTTACTGGCACGCCATTTCGCCTTCTGCGCCAGGCCGAGGCCTGGACCGGGCCACAACGCGCGGGCATCAGCGCCTTTGGTTTTGGCGGTAACAACGCCCACCTGATCGTTGAATCGCTGGAAGAAACACAGGGCGCTGCACGCCACTTTTCCAGCCCTAGTACGAATGCTTCGATAGCTTCGCCCCCCGCTGTGGTGGCGATTGTGGGCGTGGGTGCCCGCGTGGGCCAGGGCAACAGTGCGTCAGACTTTGCCCGCTGCGTGTTCAACGGCCAGTCCGATGTGGCAGCCCGCCAAAAGGTGGATGTCGCTTTGACAGGCTTGCGCTTTCCACCCCATGATTTGCAACAGTCGCTGGCGCAACAAACGCTGGTGCTTGAAGCCGCCCGCGAGGCGGCGCGGGGCCTTACCTTGGTGCGCGAACGCACCGCCGTATTGGTCGGCATGGGTTGTGATGCCGAGGTGGCACGTTATGGCACACGCTGGCGGCTGGCCAATGACGCCAGCGACGCGGCCTGGCTGGCGACTGCGCGTGATGGCATCGTGCCGGTGCTGCAGTCCGGTGGGGTGCTAGGCACCATGCCCAATATTCCGGCCAACCGCATCAACAGCCAGCTGGATTTGGCGGGCCCGGCCTTTACCGTTTCGGCCGAAGAAGCTTCGGGCATCACAGCGCTGCAGTTGGCCACGCGCGCCTTGCGTACTGGAGAAATTGACGCGGCACTGGTGGGCGCGGTAGACCTCTCGCATGAGCCGGTTCACCGCGCAGCGCTGGCGGCTTTGGGCCAGAACACATCGCCCGGCGATGCCGCGGTGGTGCTGACGCTCAAGCGCCTGGACGATGCACGCCGTGATGGCGATACCGTGTATGCCACGCTGGTAAATGAAGCAGCCGAATCAGACCACACAACGCTGCGGCTCGGTGATGCCTTTGCCAACGCAGCAGGCATGGACCTGGCGGCTACGTTTGGCAAGGCGCATGCCGCTCACGGCTTGCTGCATGTTGCGGCGGCCGCATTGGCCATCCACCACGGCGCACGGCCGCACTTGGGCGCACCGGCCACACCGTGGTTTGGAGAACGCATGGCCGAGGTGTCGGTCTCGGTGCTGGAGGCGGCTGCAGCCACCGTGCATCTGCAGGGCGCGCAAGACAGCACCGTGGCCGCTTGGCTAACCGACGCACCTGCCCGTTTGCAAGTGTTTTCTGGTGCGAATAAGGCGCAGGCTTTGGCGGCGCTGGCTGCCGGGCAGCCGTCAACCAACGGCCCGGCCCGCATCGTGGTGGTGGCTGCTGATGCAAGTGAGCTGAGCACCCGCAGTGCCCAAGCCCGCCGCTGGCTGGAGGGCGGTGGCCCAGCGCCTGAAGGCGTGGCCTTTCGCGAAACCCCCATCACCGGGCAGACCGCTTTTGTGTTCACCGGTGCCGCTGCCGCCTACCCCGGCATGGGTCGCGAATTGGCCTTGGCCTTGCCCAAGCAGGTGGCGGCAGTGGCTGCGCGTTGCTCTGAAATGAAAGCCGCTACCGACTGGATTTACGGGCCGGGCGACGGGCAACCCACGCACCCGCTGGACCAGCTCTGGGGCACCTCATTTGTCTGCCAGTTGCACGCCGAGGTGACCCGCCATGTGCTGGGCTTAAAGCCCGAGGCCACCATCGGTTATTCATCGGGCGAATCCAACGCCCTGTTTGCCATGGGGGCTTGGAACGACTTGGGCGAGATGATGAAGGCCAGCCGCACCGGCACCGCCTTCACCCAAGACTTGGTGGCCCCGTTCAATGCCGCACGACAGGCATGGACACGCCAAGGTTTGCCCGAGGCTGCCAGCAGCACCTGGGCCAGCTATGTGGTGGCCGCCCCGCTGGCCGAGGTCAAGGCCGCATTGTCCCTAGAGCCACTGGCCCACCTGACCATCATCAACACAGCTCAAGACTGCGTCATCGGCGGCGAGGCGGCAGCCTGTGCCCGCGTGGTGCAGCGCCTAGGCCAGGCTCGAACCCTGCCCCTGGGCTACGACATGGCGGCCCATTGCCCGGAGGTGAAAGAGATTCGCGAGGCTTGGTGGCAACTGCACCACCGTGCGGTGCAAGACGTGCCGGGCGTGCGTTTCTACACCAACGCCACCGGCCAGTGGTTTACACCCACGTCAGCCTCTGCCGCCGATGCCATCACTGGCCAAGCGGTGGACACGCTGGATTTCACCCGCACGATCCATCAAGCCTGGCTTGACGGTGTGCGTGTGTTCATCGAACACGGCCCGCGTGGCCTGTGCAGTGGCTGGATTCGCCGCATTCTGGGCGAGCGCG
>JAGOUM010000048.1 GCA_018061265.1 Rhodoferax sp.
CGGCAACGGTACATTGCACCACGCGCTTGAGGCGGCACTACAGCGTGCCAGCCTTGCGGGGGTCAAAGTGGTGAGGGCGAGCCGTTGTGTTTATGGGCGGGTGCTGCCCACAGTGTCCGCTCGTTTTACCGATTCTGCCGGGCTGACTCCTGTCAAGGCACGCATCTCGATGCTGCTGGACCTGATGCGTGCTGGCGTTGGGAGCTGATCAGCTGCTCAAGGCAGCAAATGCACGCGCCGTGATGTCGTCCACACCGCCGGTGCCGCTGATCGCGCGGTACTTGGGCGCAGCCGCCGGTTCGGCCTTGGACCAGTTCGAGTAATAGTCGACCAGTGGGCGAGTCTGGGCGCTGTAGACATCCAGCCGTTTTTTGACGGTGTCCTCCTTGTCATCGTCGCGCTGCACCAGCGGCTCGCCGCTGACATCGTCGATGCCGTCGACCTTGGGCGGGTTGAACTTGACATGATAGGTGCGGCCTGAGGCAGGGTGCGAGCGGCGGCCACTCATGCGTTCAATGATGGCCTCGAACGGCACGTCAATTTCCAGCACATAGTCAAGCTTGACGCCTGCTGCCTTCATGGCATCGGCCTGCGGGATGGTGCGCGGAAAACCGTCAAACAGGAAACCACCGGCGCAGTCCACTTGCGCAATACGTTCTTTGACCAGGTTGATGATCAGGTCATCGCTGACCAGGCCACCGGCGTCCATCACCTGTTTGGCTTGCACGCCCAGCGGCGTGCCGGCCTTGACTGCGGCCCGCAGCATGTCGCCCGTGGAGATTTGGGGAATACTGTATTTCTGGCAGATGAAGGTCGCCTGTGTACCTTTGCCAGCGCCTGGTGCGCCCAACAGAATCAGTCTCATATGTGTCCTTGGGAAATGATTGAAAAATCACGCTAATACTGGCAATTCGATTGATCACCTTGGCACAGCTTGCTCACGGCGTGAGAATAGCACGCCGGTGCCCACCTGAGCCTTACATCAAAGACTCACACAGCGAACAGCCGCCGCACTTTTTCCAGATCTTCCGGGGTGTCCACCCCGGGGCCAGGGGCATGGTCCGCCACATGCACCGCAATGCGGTAACCATGCCACATGGCACGCAGTTGCTCCAGCGACTCGATACGTTCAACGGGGGCCTGTGCCAGTTTCGGGAACTGCCGCAAAAAGCCAACCCGGTAGCCATAAATGCCGATGTGGCGCAGTGGCGCTGGGTTGGGCAAGGCATCGGGTGTATCACGAGGATAGGCAATGGGGGCCCGACTGAAATAAAGCGCCATATGCTGCGCGTCGAGCACCACCTTCACCAGGTTTGGATTGTGAAAGTCGGCTACAGAGTCAATAGCATGTGCAGCTGTACTGATATGCGCTAGAGGCTGATTTTCCAACAATTCTGCGACCGCCGCAACAAGCGCTGTGTCAATCAGTGGCTCGTCGCCCTGAACGTTGACCACGATGGCATCGTCAGGCAAAGCCAGCATGTCGCAAGCCTCGGCTAACCGGTCACTGCCGCTGGGGTGATCGACCCGGGTGAGCACCACCTCCACCCCGTACGCCAGGCAAGCTTTAACGATGGCGCCACTGTCGGCGGCCACCACCACTCTGGGCGCATAGGTTGAGCTGTGCATGGAGAGCACCCGCTGCGCCACACGCACCACCATCGGCACCCCGGCAATTTCTGCCAGCGGTTTGTTGGGCAACCGGGTTGACGCCAGGCGCGCCGGGATCAGTACGGTGAATGGCATGATCGTGTTGTATCAAAGACCCAGTTCTTCGTCGGTGAGCGTGCGGGCGTCGCTCTCCAGCAGGATCGGGATGCCGTCGCGCACCGGATACGCCAACCGCGCACTGCGTGAGGTCAGCTCCTGTTTTTCGCGGTTGTATTCCAAAGGCCCTTTGGTGACCGGGCAAACCAGCAATTCAAGTAGTCGTGTGTCCATGGCGTGATGATAGCGGGCTGGGCTCAGCCTGTGCGCAGTGATGGTCACTTTGGGCAGGCACTCAAGCTTTCATCGAGCGCTTGCCAAAACGCTTGCGGAGCAGTGAACTCCAGCGGGACCGCCAGCGCCGCGGGTTCATAGGGCCACAACTTGACGGCGTCTTTTTCAGTGCAGAACAAAATGCCGCCCTCGTCGCCAAATCGCTCTCCGGCGCGAAAATCATGGTGATCGGGCAATGCGACAACGCGCGCAAGTGTCAGGCCCTGAGCGTGTAGCATGGAGAAAAAGGCCTCCGGCTGCGCGATGGCGGCTACGGCCACGATGGGTTGTCCAATGAAGTCGGACAACGGCAGTTGGCTGCCGTCAAAGCGCAGGGCGTAGTCGGCCAGACGGCGCTGCCCCTGAAAGCCGGCAAACGCCGGGCGAGCACCAGTGTGCAGCGTCAGGTCGAAGGTGCGCGGCCAGGGCTCCCGCAGGGGGCCGGCCGGTAGCAGCCAGCCATTGCCGACGCCACGATCATCAAAAACGCCAATTTCGATGTCACGTGCCAGGCTCAGGTGCTGCAAGCCGTCGTCACTGACCAGAATGTTGGTGTGAGGATACCTTTGCAACAGGGCGTGTGCCGCCTCTGAGCGAACTTCGGCGACAAATACCGGCGTCTGGGTGCGGCGGCGAATCAACGCAGGCTCGTCGCCCACATCCTGCGTTCGGCAGGTTGGTGTTACTTCCCGACACCCGGATGTAAGTCGGCCATATCCGCGTGAAATCACCCCGACATGCCAACCCCGGGACTGCAGGTGGGCCACCAGCGCCATGACCACAGGGGTTTTTCCGGTGCCACCGGCAAGCACATTGCCCACCACAATCACAGGGACTGGCAGGTGATTGGTTCGTAACACACCCAACTGGTAGAGTTTGCGCCGGGCACCGACCAGCAGGCCGTACAGCCAGGATGCGGGCCACAACAGCCTTGCCAGGACGCCTCGTTCAAGCCACACGCTGCGCAGCAGACTTTGCCAGTCTGGTGGCACCGGGTCCGTCGCCTTTGGTCTAACGAGCGCCATCCATGGACGACTGAGTGGCGAACGTGATTTGGGACAAACCGACGCGGCGAGCCGCTTCCATCACGGTGATGACGGCCTGGTGGCGCGCGGCCGCATCGGCGTGGATAACCACCACCGATTCTTTGCCTGCCTTGGCGGCCTCGGCCAGTGCTTGTGCCAGATCCGCCATGTTGCGCCCGCTGACTTTGACTTTGTTGACGCTGTAAAGTCCCTCGTCACTGACGGAGACCAACACCTCTTTGGGGTAGTCGCGCTGTGCTTCAATATCTGCCACCGGCAACTTGATCTGCAGTTCGGTGAACTTGCTGTAGGTGGTGGAGAGCATCAGGAAGATCAGGATCACCAGCAGCACATCAATGAACGGGATCAGGTTGATCTCGGGTTCTTCTTTGGTGCGGTGACGAAAATTCATCGGCACTGCCTCACTTGCGCAAGGTGTTGAGGTGACGGGCCAGGCGCTCGGCTGCCAGTTCCAGCGTCAGCAGGTACTCGTCAACCCGGGCGCGGAAATAGCGCCAGAAAATCAGCGAGGGAATGGCCACAATCAGCCCGAATGCAGTGTTGTAGAGCGCCACCGAGATGCCGTGCGCCAATTGGGCCGGGTTGCCACCTGTGGCGCCTGTGGGCGTTTGTGAGCCAAAAATCTCGATCATGCCGACCACGGTGCCAAATAGGCCCATCAACGGTGCTGCCGATGCAATCGTGGCCAGCGCACTGAGATACCGCTCCAATCTGTGCGCAGCAAGCCGACCGGCACTTTCCATGATGGCGCGCAGCTCGTCCTCGCTGCATCTCGGGTTCAGATTCAGTGCCCGCAAGCCGCTGGCCAACACTTCACCGAGCACAGAGTTTTGCTCTAGCTTGCTCACCACATCCGGTGCTGGCACCGCAAAACGTGCCACGGTCAGTACTTCATCAAGCAGTTTGGGTGGAGCAATACGCTTGGCCTTCAGGCTGACAAAGCGTTCGATGACCAGCGCCAGCGCCAGCACTGAGCTGGCAATCAATGGCCAAATCGGCCAGCCAGCGGCTTGTATGATGGAAAACAAAATGGCGACTCCGCGGAAAAAATTGCTGGGCGATTATGGCGCAGAGCGCCTGTCAGGTCCGACGTACTCCTGGCTTGCAGGCTGGCATATGACCTGGCGGCAAGCGCAACGGTGACAGCGGCGGTATTTTGCACATTTTCTGTGGATAACTTTGTGGAGAAACACGGATTTTGCTGACCAAAAACCAGGCCAGAAGCGGTCTTTGATGAAGTGATGACGAATTAAGCAGTAATAAAGTGAATGAAATCAATGATGTATGACCAAGTTCCGAAAGATCTCGCTACGCTTAACAGACTAGCACCGCATCGCTTGATCTGTGGAAGACTTTGTTTTGACGTTTCCGATTTCTCATCGTTGTCAAGGGGGTTTTTACGTGCTTGACACAAATTTTTTGCCTCCTGGGGGCCGGGTCTGGCAGGTGGGCGCCTTGTGTCGCGCGGTGGCCGACGCATTGCAGGCACGCTTCAATCCGGTGAACGTACGTGGTGAGCTGACCGGATTTAGTCGGGCGGCGAGCGGGCATTGTTATTTTTCGCTGAAAGATGCGACAGGCCAGCTGCGTTGTGCCATGTTCAAACGCGCCGCATCGGAGCTGGATTTCATGCCGCGCGATGGTGAACTGGTGGAGCTGAATGGGCGCCTCGGTGTCTACGAGGCGCGTGGCGACCTGCAACTGGTTGTTGAGCACATGCGCCGCGCCGGTGTGGGCAGTCTGTTTGAGCAGTTCATGCTGCTCAAAGCCAAGCTGGAGACGCAAGGTCTCTTTGATCCGGGCCGCAAACGGGAGGTGCCGGCATTCCCGCGTGCCATCGGTCTGGTCACCTCGCTTGGTGCTGCGGCGTTACACGACGTGATCACCACGCTGCAAAGGCGAGTGCCCCACATTCCTGTGGTGCTGGCTGCGGCCTCAGTCCAGGGTAGTGCTGCGGCGGCTGAAATGATCGCGGCGCTCGCGAGTTTGTATCGCTTAAGTCAGACTGGAAAAGTGCTGGAGGCCGATTCAGCGCTTGTTAGGACAAGTGCAGCTGCCGTGGCAACTGTGCCCGTGGATGTCATCCTGCTGGTGCGGGGTGGTGGGGCCATGGAAGATTTGTGGGCATTCAATGACGAGCAGCTGGCGCTGACTTTGGCGAAAAGTCCAGTGCCAATCGTCTGCGGTGTTGGGCATGAGACAGACTTCACCATCGCCGATTTTGTTGCCGACCTGCGTGCCCCAACCCCGACGGCCGCCGCCGAGTTGGTGGCCGAACCTCAGGATGCCTGTTTGCGGGTATTGGCTGGGCTGGAGCGGCGGCTGCAAGAGGCCATGTGGCGGCATCTGAATCGGCATGAACAAAGGCTTGATCTGCTTGGGCAGCAGCTGGGCAGGCCCTCCCTGCGCGTGGCAGCACAGCAACTGCGTCTGGCTCGTTGTGGTCAGGGGCTGCAGGCGGGTGCCCGCCAGGCATTGCGGCAACTTCAACAGCAGCTCGACCGGCTGGCGCTCGCGTTTCCTCAGGCGATGCAGCGCGGCTTGCAACAGCAGCAAATGCGACTCGCACGGGTGGCGCTTCGGCTGGAACTACTGGATCCCCATCTGGTACTGGAGCGTGGTTATGCCTGGATCAGTGATGCACAGGGCCGGGCTCTTTCCAGTTGTACACAGTTTCAGCCTGGCCAGACTGTGACCGCCACCCTTAGCGACGGAACGGTTGATTTGACGGTCGCCACCCGGTCGGACTGAATCTTCCTACAATTTGACTTTTGTAACTTACCCCAGAGGAACACATGGAACATACCCTGCCTGCCCTGCCATTTGACATTGAATCGATGGCACCCCACTATTCGAAGGAAACGCTGGAGTTTCACCACGGCAAACACCATAACGCCTACGTGGTTAACCTCAATAACCTGCAAAAAGGGACTGAATTTGAATCGATGGACCTTGAAGCCATCATCAAAAAGGCCAGTGGTGGTGTTTACAACAATGCAGCCCAGATCTGGAATCACACATTTTTCTGGAACTGCATGAAGCCCAATGGCGGTGGCCAGCCCGGTGGCGCGCTGGCCGCGGCGATTGATGCCAAGTGGGGCAGCTACGCGGCGTTCAAAGAAGCCTTTGTCAAGTCTGCTGTGGGCAACTTTGGATCTGGCTGGACCTGGCTGGTGAAAAAACCGGATGGCACGGTGGACATCGTCAACATGGGTGCTGCAGGTACACCTTTGACCACCGCAGACAAGGCATTGCTGACCGTCGATGTATGGGAGCACGCCTATTACATTGACTACCGCAACCTGCGCCCGAAGTTTGTCGAGACCTTCCTGGACAAAATGGTCAACTGGTCGTTTGCTGAAGCCAACTTTGCCTGAGGCCTTCGTTCAGCGCAAAAACTGCGCCTGAAACCAGTCCCATACGCCAAACGAAAACCCTGGGATCAGGTCGATCCCCAGGGCGGACTTGATGATGTAGACCACAAAAATCCCCAGGATGGTGGAGAACATCAGAAACACGGACACAAAAAACGTCAGACTGAGTTCTTGCAGTCGACGTTCACGGGCCGTCATCGTGCGGCGATTGCGCCCGGCGACCACCACCAGGTAATACTGCCATTGCCAGAATTTGAGTGTCCAGCGAAAGTCAAGCGTATGCCTGTCCCAGGCACGACTACCCAGCGCGATCTTTAGTGCAAGCAACTGCGCCTCGCTGAAGCTGCTGCGCATGTCGTCAGGCAACTTGCCGAGCAATTGGGCGATGACCGGATCACCTTGAGTCGATTGCTCAGCTTGCATGACGTGGTCTCCTTTTAACGGATCAACAACGCAATTTCAAATTCACAATATCGGTTCACTCCAAACTCACATTCACCGCATACCCGGCCTGCTTCAGCAGCGCATGCTGGCGTGCCTTCTGCAGGTCATGTGCCACCATCTCGGCGCACATCTGCTGCACCGTGATCTCGGGTACCCAGCCCAGCTCGGTCTTGGCTTTGCTCGGGTCACCCAGCAGGGTCTCCACCTCGGTCGGTCTGAAGTAACGCGGGTCCACCTTCACGATGGTGTCACCCACCTTCAGGGCCGGTGCCTTGTCACCACGGATGGCCTTGATCACTGCACATTCGGCCGCGCCTTCGCCTTCGAAGGCAACGCTGATGCCCAGCTCGGCCGCACTCCACTCAATGAACTGGCGCACGCTGTACTGCACCCCGGTGGCAATCACAAAGTCTTGCGGTTTGTCCTGCTGCAGCATCATCCACTGCATGCGCACATAGTCCTTGGCATGGCCCCAGTCACGCAGGGCACTCATATTGCCCATGTACAAGCAGCTCTCCAAGCCCTGGGCAATGTTGGCCAGCCCCCGGGTGATCTTGCGGGTGACAAAGGTTTCACCCCGGCGTGGGCTCTCATGGTTGAAGAGGATGCCGTTGCACGCATACATGCCATAGGCTTCACGGTAGTTCACCGTGATCCAGTAGGCATAGAGTTTGGCCACCGCATACGGAGATCTTGGGTAAAACGGCGTGGTTTCTTTTTGCGGGATCTCCTGCACCAGGCCATAGAGCTCTGAGGTGCTGGCCTGGTAGAAGCGGGTTTTCTTCTCCAGCCCGAGGATGCGAATGGCTTCCAGAATGCGCAGGGTGCCCATGCCGTCGACATCGGCGGTGTATTCGGGGGACTCAAAGGACACGGCCACATGGCTTTGCGCCCCCAGGTTGTAGACCTCATCGGGCTGCACCTGCTGGATGATGCGGGTGAGGTTGCTGGTGTCGCTTAAGTCTCCGTAATGCAGCTTGAAGCGGGCATTGTCAATGTGCGGGTCCTGGTAGATGTGGTCGACACGCTCGGTGTTGAAGCTGCTGGCACGGCGCTTGATGCCGTGCACGGTGTAGCCTTTGTCAAGCAGGAACTCGGCAAGGTAGCTGCCGTCCTGGCCGGTGACGCCGGTGATGAGGGCGACTTTGGGGGTTTCTTGAGAGGACATTTGAGGGGTGGTGGTCATGAAGGATTCTTTGCTTTGTTATCGCTTGTATAGCTGTCAGCGCATGCTGTGATTGCGCTAGGCACTGTTTTTGACAAAATCCTCATATGCCAGTGCCAGCCCGTGGCCCAGGTCAATCTTGGGCAGCCAGCCCAGGCTGTTGAGGCGGGTGCTGTCCATCCACTTGCGTGGGGCACCATCGGGCTTGGTGGCGTCAAAGCTGATGTGCCCAGGGTAGCCCACGGCTTTGCTGACCGCATGGGAGAGTTCATAGATGGTGATGTCGCTGCCAAAGCCCACATTGATGTGGCCTTGCATGGGCAGGGTGTGGGTCTGGTAGATGACCAGCGGCAGGTTCATCACAAACACGCTGGCGCTGGCCATGTCGTCGACATACAGAAACTCGCGCTTGGGTGTGCCGGTGCCCCAGATGGCAACCTCTGGGGTGCCAGCGAGCTTGGCTTCATGAAAGCGGCGGATGAGGGCCGGGATGACGTGGCTGTTTTGCGGGTGGTAGTTGTCACCCGGGCCATACAGGTTGGTGGGCATGACGCTGCGGTAATCACGCCCGTATTGGCGGTTATAGGACTCACAGAGTTTGATGCCGGCGATCTTGGCCACGGCGTAGGGTTCGTTGGTGGGCTCCAGCGCACCGGTGAGCAGGGCAGACTCGCCCATGGGCTGGGGTGCCAGGCGCGGGTAGATGCAGCTTGAACCCAGAAACAGCAGCTTTTGCACGCCAAAGGTGTGGGCCGCGTGGATGACGTTGGCCTGCACCATGAGGTTGTCGTAGATGAAGTCAGCCGGGTAGGTGTTGTTGGCGTGGATGCCGCCGACTTTGGCAGCGGCCAGGTAGACCTGGCTGGGGCGCTCTTTGGCAAAGAAGTCTTGTACTGCGGCCTGGTTGCACAGATCAAGCTCGGCGTGGGTGCGGGTGAGGATGTGGTCTTGTGACACACCTTGTGCAAGCAGGGTGCGCACGATGGCGCTGCCGACCATGCCGCGGTGGCCGGCGACGAAGATTTTGGGGGGAATGCTCATGGTGCATGTATCCTGGAAAAATTCATTCAAATTTGGCCACATTGGGCGCAGATCTGGCCCAGACCAGCAACAGATTGTTGACCGGCATGGTGTGACGCTGGCTCAAGCTTAAACCCGCTTGTTGCGCCTGCAGCATCACATCTTCACGCCAGCGCACGCCCCATTGCGCATTGCGCTGGCGCAGACTCGCGTCAAAGTCCAGGTTGCTTTGGGTGGTGACAAGGTCTCGCTCAAGATAAGGCCCATAGGTCACCAGCACACCATCAGGCGCAAGGTGGCGGGCAGCCCCTTGCATCAGGCCGGTACAGGCTGCCCATGGTGCGATATGCAGCATGTTGGCGCAAAAAATCAGGTCAAATACCGGCGCCTCAATGCCCGAAGGCAAGGCAGTTTGTAACCAGCGATCCGAACAGACGTCCAACACCTGCGCGGGCAGCACATTGGTGATGCCCGCGCGCTGGCAGTAATGACGGATGCTGTTGAAGTTGCCGTCAGTCAAGTCGGTGGGTTGCCAGGTCCAGTCCGGTAAATGGCTGGCAAACCAGGCGGCATGCTGGCCGGTACCCGAGGCGATTTCCAGCGCCACGCCATGGGGCGGCAAGATCTGTTGCAGCCGCTCGAGAATCGGCTGCTTGTTTTGCTCTGCGGCCGAACTGAACTCAGGTGTGAACATGAGCGGCCTGCTTGGCATGTAATTTGGCAGCGATGTACTCGCCGTGGGTAACGTGTAGCAGCCCCGCCACTTTGCTGATCACATGGTTCTCGTTAGCGTCCAGGTGACCATCGGCGTAAGCCACCTGCCACAGGTATTCCACCAGCTGTATTTTTTCTGGCTGGCTGAACTCGTCGTTCATCGCACTGGTGAAAGCAAAGTAGTCGTTGGCGCTTTTGGCTGTGGTCTGTGCCTGTGCCACCAGCTTCGTCAGGGCGTCGTCATCGAGGTCAAACAGCCGCCGCAACGCCGCCAGCGCGGCACGTTGTTCGGCATCGGTCACCCGGGTGTCGGACTGCATCACTTCCACCAGCAACACCGCTGTGGCCAACTGCAGGTAACGTGGCTGAATGACCGGTGACGGGTTGCCTTCGGGCACAAAGAACTGGGCGAGCAGGGATTTGAGCGGGCTAAGCATGAGGAATCTGGTGGTAATTCTGCAGGTCGCGTGATCTAAGTCAGCGCGGCAAGGAGTTCAGTCTCGATCTCGATCTGGTCGCGGTTGTGCTGCAACGCGGCACCCTGGATCAAAAAGGTGTCTTCGACACGTTCGCCCAAGGTCACAATTTTTGCCAGCTGCAAATTGATTTTGTGGTGGGCCAGCACCCGGGCAATCGAATACAGCAGACCGATGCGGTCACTGGCCGACACATTGAGCAGCCAGCGCTGCGCTTTTTCGTCGGGTTTGAGGCTGACCCTGGGTGTAATCGGGAAACTCTTGACGCGTCGTGACACACGTCCCCGGCTGGGTGTTGGCAGCGGACCGGCGGTGGCTACCACCTGGGTCAGACCGTTCTCGATCATGCCGACCAGTTCCCGGTAATGCTCGGTCTGATCGCCGGACACCACCTGAAAGGTGTCAAGCGCGTAACCACTTTGGGTGGTGTGAATCCGTGCATCCAGAATCGAAAAACCGCTTTGGTCAAAATAACCGCAGATACGGGCAAACAGGTCCTGGGCGTCCGGGGTGTAGACCATGACCTGCAGCCCTTCGCCCACCGGTGAGGGCCGCGCCCTCACGATCGGTTCGCGTCCGCCTAGGTGGCGCGACAACATCCGGGTGTGCCAGGCAATCTCAACGGCATCGTGTCGCATGAAATAACCCACGTCCAGTGTTGCCCACAGTGCCTTGTGAGACTCAAATGGCTGGGTGCGCAGCGCCAGCTCGACCAAAGCGTCGCGCTGGCGTTCCTGTACCTCGGCATGCAGGTCCGGGGCGTGGCCTCCCAAGGCGCGTGAGGTGGCACGGTACAGGTCTTCGAGTAACTTGCCCTTCCAGGCATTCCAGACCTTGGGGCTGGTGCCACGGATGTCAGCCACGGTGAACAGATAAAGCGCGGTCAGCGCGCGTTCGCTGCCGACATGACGGGCAAAACCAGCGATCACGTCCGGGTCGCTGAGGTCTGACTTCTGCGCGATGCGGCTCATGGTCAGGTGCTCACGCACCAGGAATTCGACCAGCGCGGCGTCTTCTCGCGCGAAGCCGTGCTGGGTGCAAAAACGCCGGGCTTCGAGTTCGCCCAGGCGTGAATGGTCGCCGCCACGGCCCTTGGCGATGTCGTGAAACAGTGCCGCCACGTACAGGATCCAGGGCTTGTCCCAGCCACTGGCCAGTTGTGAACAAAAAGGGTATTCGTGGGCATGCTCCACAATGAAGAAACGACGCACATTGCGCAGCACCATCAGGATGTGCTGGTCCACGGTGTAAACATGAAATAGGTCGTGTTGCATCTGGCCCACAATGCGGCGAAACGCCCACAGGTAGCGCCCCAGCACCGAGGTTTGGTTCATCAGTCGCAACGCGTGGGTGATGCCATCATGCTGCATCATGATCTGCTTGAAGGTCTCGCGGTTGACCGGGTCGTGGCGAAATGCGCCGTCCATCAGGTCGCGTGCGTTGTAAAGCGCACGCAGGGTACGCACCGACAGCCCCTTGATGCCGACATGGGTCTGGTAGACCAAAAAAGTCTCAAGAATGGCATGAGGATCGCGCTGGTACAAGTCGTCACTCACCACCTCGATCATGCCGGCCTTGTCCAGAAAACGATCATTGAGCGGACGCAGGTGGCGCAAGGTGTGGGTCGATGGGTTGAGTCGCTCGTCGATGTTGAGCAGCAAGATCTGGTTGAGCTGGGTGACTGCCTTGGCCGTCCAGTAGTAGTGACGCATCAGTTTTTCACTGGGTCGCACCGAGGCACGCTGGTCAAGGGCCGGGTCCGGGGTTTTGTAGCCAAATGACTTGGCCACACTGGTCTGCAGGTCAAACACCAGCCGGTCCTCACGTCGGTGCGCCAGCAAATGTAGCCGGGCGCGGATCAGCCGCAGAATGGACTCGTTGCGCTTGATCTGGCGCACCTCAAACGCCGTTGCCAGCCCGGCTTTGGCCAGAGCGTTCCAGTCGTTGCCGAACCCGGCCGCCTTGGCCACCCACAAGACCATCTGCAAGTCACGCAAGCCGCCGGGTGACTCCTTGCAATTGGGCTCCAGAGCATAAGGTGTGTCTTCGAACTTGTTGTGGCGTTGCTGCATCTCCAGCGTCTTGGCGATAAAAAAGGCCCGAGGGTCCATCGCGTCAAAAAACGCCCGCTGAAACTGCTCGAACAAAGCTTTGTCGCCAGTGACCAGCCGCGACTCCAGCAAGGCGGTCTGCACGGTCACATCTTTGGCCGATTCGATCAGACAGTCTGCCACGCTGCGCACGCTGGAGCCAATCTCCAGCCCGGCGTCCCAGCAACTGCCGATGAAGTGTTCAATTTGTGATTTCAGGCACGCATCGGTTTCGGGTGTCTGGTCGTTGGGCAGCAGCAGCAGCACATCAACGTCAGAAGACGGAAACAACTCGTGGCGACCAAACCCCCCCACCGCCAGCAGCGCAAACGGGGTGGCAAACCCTGCCTGCTGCCACAAGACCTTCAGCGTGGCGTCGGCCAGGTCAGACAGGCTGTGTAAAGCCGCATTGACGCCACGCGTTGACGCACCACTTTGCGCCAGTGACGACAGCAGAGCCGCCTTGTCGGCACGGTAACGCACGCGCAGTGTGGTCGGGTCGATCATGGGGCAAGACTCTGGTTCAGGATTTGGCAAACGCCGGGATCGGCGGGCTGTTGGCTGACAGGGTCAACACCTCGTAGCCGGTGGGTGTGACCAGCACCGTGTGTTCCCATTGAGCGGAAAGTGACCGGTCCTTGGTCACGATGGTCCAGCCATCGCCCAGTTCCTTGACATCCCTGCGCCCGGCGTTGAGCATGGGCTCGATGGTGATGGTCATGCCGGCCTTGAGCCGGTCAAGCGTGCCGGGTTTGCCGTAATGCAGTACCTGGGGTTCTTCGTGAAAGTCCCGGCCAATGCCGTGGCCGCAAAACTCGCGCACCACACTCAGGCCATGTCCCTCGGCAAAAGTCTGGATGGCATGGCCGATATCACCCAGATAGGCACCGTCACGCACCTGCACGATGCCACGCCACATCGCTTCGTAAGTCAGGCTGCACAAACGGCGTGCCGCGACCGACACCTCGCCGACCATGAACATGCGGCTGGAGTCGCCGTGCCAGCCGTCCTTGATCACCGTCACGTCGACGTTGACGATGTCCCCCTTCTTGAGCGGCTTGTCGTTCGGAATACCGTGGCATACCTGCTGGTTGATCGAGGTGCAGATGGCTTTTGGGTAGGGGTTGTGGCCGCTGGGGGCGTAGTTGAGTGGCGCTGAAATCGCACCTTGCACACGGGTGGTGTAGTCGTCGGCCAGGCGATCGAGCTCGTTGGTGGTGATCCCGGGTTTGACATGCAGGGCCAGATAGTCCAGCAGTTCACCCGCCAAACGGCCCGCCACCCGCATGCCGGCGATTCCCTCGGAGTCTTTGTAAGTGATGGTCATGGCGACGGATTATCCCATCCGCCGCTTCGGTGCCCGGGCTGGCGCGGATGAGCCAGCAGGTGGTGACCCATCAGTCGCCAGCGCCATCCGGATAGGCTTTGAACTGAACCACATTGCCCTCGGGGTCATGACCGTCCAGCACCCTGGCACCGCGGATCTGCCACGCCTGTTCGGCAGGTTTAAGCCAGCCACCGGTTGCCGTTGCTGCCACCCGCACAGCATTCAGGTCGGGCACCACAAAGGTCGGCTTCAAGGGCGTTTCTTCGCGCACCTGTGGCGGACGGGTGATGGTGATGCCGGCGGCAATCTTTCGTGGAATCGTGTGGATGACAATTTCAATGCCTGGCCCCTGCAGCACGTCATGTGTAGATTCTTCTTCTACCGCCTGCAATCCCAGAGTCTGGCGGTAAAAGGTGGACACCTTCTTCTTGTTCTTTGCAAACACCACCAGACCCTGGTGATAGCGAGTGTTTTCATGGCCCATCATGGTCTCCTTTGAAAAAACAGTGTAGTGACCTGGAGTCGTTGTTGTCGCTTGCCCGGGCTATTCCGAGTCTGTGGCAGGGGCAAGCCGGGTTGTTCTGATGTCCTGGGTCTCAGGCGCATCATCGGGTCAAACGATTGGGTCCCGATTTGGGGTCACTGGTAAAATTTTTGCAACGACCCGGCCCGACCTCTTCGGCGTTTTGGCCCGGTTCCCGTTTCAACCCTCAGCACTTCATCAGGCCCCCAACGTGTCTCTGCATCTCAACCTATTTGAGGGCGGCAGCGCTCTCAGCGCCTTTCGCATTCAGCAATTGTTGCCCGCTCTGCAAGCGGTGCACGACAAAGTCGGCGGCATTGCTGCGCGCTATTTGCACATCGTTGCCACGCCAGCGCTGCCAGACGCCAGCTTGCAGGCACAACTGGCAGCACTGCTGACTTATGGTGAACCCTACGGTGGCCCGGTTGATGGTGAGCTTCTGGTGGTCACGCCGCGCCTGGGCACGGTATCGCCGTGGGCGTCCAAAGCCACCGACATTGCCCACAACTGTGGTCTGGCGGTACAGCGCGTGGAGCGGGTGGTGGAGTACCACATCACGCTCAAGGCCGGTCTCCTGTCGCGTCCCACACTCACGCCCGTGCAGTGGACACAGATTGCCGACCTGCTGCACGATCGCATGACAGAGAGCGTCATGCCCGGGCGCGCGCAGGCGCTCAAACTATTCGAAGCACTGCAACCGGCACCGATGGCACACGTCGATGTGCTGCAAGGCGGTAAAACCGCGCTGCTGGCAGCCAACACCGAATTCGGTCTGGCGCTGGCCGCAGACGAGATTGACTACCTGGTGGCCGCTTTCACCCAGCTCCAGCGCAACCCCACTGATGTCGAGCTGATGATGTTTGCCCAGGCCAACAGCGAGCATTGCCGCCACAAGATTTTTAATGCCCAGTTCAGCATTGACGGCATGGCGCAGACGCACAGCCTGTTTGGCATGATCCGCCATACGCACCAGACAAATCCGCAATACATGCGCGTGGCGTACTCCGACAACGCCTCGGTGATGGACGGTGCAAGCGTCGAGCGTTTTTGTGCCAAATCGGCCTCTGGCGCAGGTGAAATAAGCGCAGCCAGCTATCAAAAAGAAGAGGCGACGCAACACATTCTGATGAAGGTGGAGACCCACAACCACCCCACCGCCATCTCGCCGTTTCCGGGTGCGGCCACCGGTGCAGGCGGTGAAATCCGCGACGAGGGTGCCACCGGCCGCGGCTCCAAACCCAAAGCGGGGCTGACTGGATTCACGGTTTCCAAAATCAATTGGGGTCAGATTCCAATTAATCCATCAAATGATGAATCTGAAAATAATTCGGATCTGACCCCAAATAATTACGGCAAGCCGGAGCACATCGCCAGCCCTTTGCAGATCATGATTGAAGGGCCGCTGGGTGGGGCGGCGTTTAACAACGAGTTTGGGCGGCCCAATCTGCTGGGCTACTTTCGTGAGTATGAGCAAAGCCTGAGTTACATGGTCAAAGACGCGGTGGGCACTGCGGTACAACTCACCGAGCAGCGCGGCTACCACAAACCGATCATGATCGCCGGTGGCCTGGGCGTGATTGACGAAACCCAGACACACAAGATCGAGTTCCCCGCGGGCAGCCTGCTGATCCAGTTGGGTGGCCCAGGCATGCGCATAGGGATGGGCGGCAGTGCCGCCAGCTCGATGACCACCGGTGCCAATGCGGCGCACCTGGACTTTGACTCGGTGCAGCGCGGCAACCCCGAGATCCAGCGCCGCGCGCAAGAGGTCATTAATCAGTGCTGGTTGCAGGGCGCAGACAACCCGATCCTGGCGATCCATGACGTGGGCGCGGGCGGTCTGAGCAACGCGTTTCCCGAGCTGACCAACGACGCGCAGCGAGGCGCCTTGTTTGACCTGCGCTCGGTGCCGCTCGAAGAATCGGGCATGAGCCCCAAAGAAATCTGGTCCAACGAGAGTCAGGAACGGTATGTGCTGGCAATTGCGCCGCAATCGCTGGCCGTGTTCAAGGCCTTGTGCGAGCGTGAGCGCTGCCCATTTGCGGTGGTGGGTGTGGCGACCGAGGCACGGCAGCTGGTGGTGGGCGAGGTCGACCTGGCACGCGCTGCTGTCACCCAGACGGGTGCCGCCGATCTGCCGGTCAATATGCCGATGAATGTGCTGCTGGGCAAGCCGCCCAAGATGCACCGCGATGTCAAGTCGCTGGTGCGTGAGTTTGCCCCGCTGGACCTGCGTGGCGTTGCGCTGCAGCAAGCCGCCATCGATGTGCTGGCGCACCCCACGGTGGCTTCCAAGCGTTTTCTGGTGACGATTGGTGACCGGACCGTGGGCGGCTTGACCCACCGGGACCAGATGGTCGGACCGTGGCAGGTACCGGTGGCAGACTGTGCGGTCACGTTGGCTGACTTCAAGGGTTTTGCTGGTGAAGCCATGGCCATGGGTGAGCGCACACCGCTGGCCACGCTCAACGCACCGGCGTCAGGCCGCATGGCGGTCGCAGAAAGCATCACCAACCTGCTGGCGGCACCGATTGAACTTGAACGGGTGAAACTCAGCGCCAACTGGATGGCCGCCTGTGGCGAGCCCGGTGAAGACGCCGCACTGTATGAAACCGTGAAAGCGGTCGGGCTGAAGCTGTGCCCGGCGCTGGGCATCAGCATCCCAGTGGGTAAGGATTCGCTCTCCATGCGCACGCAGTGGAAAGTCGATGATCACGCCAAAAAAGTCACCTCGCCGGTGTCGCTGATCGTCACCGCATTTGCCACCCTGGCCGATGTGCGTGGCACGCTGACGCCGCAGCTCAACGCCACCGACGACTGCTCGCTGATCCTGATCGACCTGGGTCGCGGGCAAAACCGCCTGGGCGGCAGCATCCTGGCGCAAACTCTGGGCCAGATGGGTGATGCGGTGCCTGACCTGGACCAGCCGCAGGACCTGGTCAACCTGGTCAATGCGATCAACCAACTGCGCCGCGACGGCCAAGTCTTGGCCTACCACGACCGCAGCGACGGCGGCCTGTTTGCTGCCGCCTGCGAAATGGCTTTTGCCGGCCATGTGGGTGTGAGCCTGAATGTCGACATGCTGGTGACCGAGGGCGACGGCATTTCCGACAGTCGCATGGACGTGGGCGACAGCAAGAACTGGGCGGCGCAGGTCAGTGGTCGACGCGACGAACTCACGTTGAAAGCCCTGTTTGCCGAAGAGCTGGGGGTGCTGATTCAGGTACACACCGCGCAGCGCAGCGCGGTGATGCAGGTGCTGCGCGAGCACCACTTAAGCGCCTTTAGCCATGTGGTGGGCAAAACCCGCCCGGCGAGTTCTGAAGTGCAGGTCGGGGTGGGCGAGGTGCAGGTCTGGCGCGATGCCAAGTCCCTGTTCAGTGCCAAGCTGGAAGACTTGCACCAGGTCTGGGATGCCACCAGTTGGAGGATTTGCCAGCAGCGCGACAACCCGGCCTGCGCCGATGCCGAGCACGTTGGCGCCGGTGCCGCGAGCGATCCGGGCTTGCATGTTTCGATGCCAAATGAGGCTCTAGCGCTTATCAATAAAGCGCAAGATGCTATTAAAAAAGTATCTTCACCGGCGCTGCTGCTGACCCGCCCCAAGGTCGCCGTGCTGCGCGAGCAAGGTGTCAACTCGCACATCGAGATGGCCTACGCGTTTACCGAAGCTGGCTTTGAGGCGTTCGATGTGCACATGACCGACCTGCAGACGGGTCGCGCTAGCCTGGCTGACTTCAAAGGTGTGGTCGCTTGTGGTGGTTTCAGTTATGGCGACACGCTGGGGGCAGGTATCGGCTGGGCGCGCTCGATCACCTTCAACCCGGTGCTGGCGGATCAGTTCAAGGCGTTTTTTGGCCGCGCCGACACCTTTGGTCTGGGCGTGTGCAACGGCTGCCAGATGTTTGCCGAACTGGCCGACATCATCCCCGGCGCACAGGACTGGCCGCGTTTCACCACCAACCAGAGTGAGCGTTTTGAGGCCCGCCTGTCGTTGGTCGAGGTGCTGGCCTCACCCAGCCTGTTTTTCACCGGACTGGCCGGTAGCCGCCTGCCCATTGCGGTGGCGCACGGCGAGGGTTATGCCAACTTCAAGCAACGAGGCAATGCCGACACGGCGATTGCTGCCATGCGTTTCACCGACAACGCGGGTGTTGCCACCGAGGCTTATCCCTTCAACCCGAACGGTAGCCCCGGTGGTTTGACAGCTGTTACCACCCCGGATGGCCGTTTCACTGCCATGATGCCGCACCCCGAGCGGGTGTTTCGCAACATCCAGATGAGCTGGACCAATCAGGATCCATCGGCTTTCAGCCCGTGGATGCAGTTGTGGCGCAATGCGCGCAGGTGGGTGGGCTGATCACCTAGCCTCGATGGATGGCTGTCGCCCGGCTGTGCCCTGCACACGCCCTCAAATACCTGCGGATGCTGGGCTTTGGTTGGGAGTCGGAACCAACCCTCCCGCGCAAAATCACCGTTTTTGCGGTACCTGATGTACAAACTGCATAAGTCAAAGCAGGGCTGTCAAATCAAGAAAAACCGAGCTGTACTCAAACTTATGCGCTTGACTTTCCTGTCTGTGCAGTCATTGTTCGGTGGTATCCTGCGCACTTTTTTCGATCAAAGGGAGTTCTCATGTCTCGCAACATCCGTTGTTTCTTTTCGACAGGTTTAGCTGCTTTGCTGGCGCTGCTATCAGTTTCCACCACGTGGAGCGCAGATTTGACGTGTAAGCAAACCCTCAATGGGCTCAATGCGACGATGCCTGGGGGCAAAATGCCCGCTGCCGACAGTGAATCTTTCCTCAAAGACTGTGGGAGTCAGGCCAGGCGGACCTGCAAATACGCTGCCAAGCAACTCAAGCTAGATGGCGATGCGCGCAACGCCCATGTCGAAAAATGCATCAAGTCCAAAGTTGGCTGATAACAGCGTTGGCCAGTTGCTGCATCCCGAGGCTGCTTGACAGGTGGACCGCCAGCAAGCGCTTTCCTGACGAGTTTTCGGCCACAGTTACTTTTTGCGCGTGGGTGATTTCAGTGCGATCGAGCTGCTTATGCATCGGCGTCAATGGTTGCTCTACATTTTCATAGCTAATTCCAATTAGACATCTTGGTGGGTTGAGAGGTGACGACCTTTGAATGATTGGTCGAAGTGGTCGCTGAAAGTCAGACATTCATGTGATTGAATGAGGTTCTCAAAACAAGGGGGAGGATGAAGATGGCTGTTTTACAGGTGGGTTCGCGCGGCGACGACGTTCGGCGTGTGCAAAAAGCACTGAACGACGATCAGGGCTTGAATTTGTTGCCCAAGTTGGTAGTGGACGGTCACTTTGGGCAGGCGACGCACCGCGCGGTGCTGTTGTTCCAGCGCTGGCGCTGGCTGGCAGAAGACGGCAAAGTTGGCCCACGCACCGAAGATGCGCTGGCCATCCAGGAAACCTACACGCCTATCTTGCACCAGCGCCCACGCGTCGCACAGACAACGCCCACCACCTGCTGGGCAGCAGCGACGGCGATGCTGACGCGCAGCAGCGTGGCGGCGGTGATCAAAAAAACGCCCCCCGAAATGATTAACCCGAACACAGGTGCGTTGCTGAACTTCTCTAAGGAGGGTGCCCAAGTCGGCGCTGAAAACCCTTACGAGACCTCTGAGCGCTACGCCAAAGTGCATGGCCTGCGCCTGGTGGCGATGGCACAGTCGCTGAGCGTGGCGGGGTTGCGCACCTTGATGACACGGGGTCCGCTGATGTTTGACATGCTTTGGAAGCCCGAACAATACGCCGCAGGTCTGGCCAGCAATGGGCACATGGTCGTGGTGATCGGCATGCGTGGCGACGATGATCCAGAGGCGTATGGCACGGTGTTACGAATTCAGGATCCGTGGCCGTCACACAAAGGCAGCCAATACCTGATCAATTACCGCGAGTGGTTGGACGACGTGGCAACCCGAAGCTATCGTGTGTTTCAGTGAGCGGTTGCGTCATGGAGTTCGCATCCGGTTGAGCTCCACAATGCCGCCGACAAACTCCCTGATCCCTGGCGTGGCGAGGGCTACGCCAATTTCAAGCATCGAGGCAACGCTGACAAGGCGATTGCTGCCATGCGTTTCACCGACAACGCGGGTACTGCCACCGAGGCTTATCCCTTCAACCCGAACGGTAGCCCCGGTGGTTTGACAGCTGTTACCACAGCAGAT
Organism: Rhodoferax sp.; assembly: GCA_018061265.1. GTDB lineage: Bacteria > Pseudomonadota > Gammaproteobacteria > Burkholderiales > Burkholderiaceae_C > Rhodoferax. The sequence continues at coordinate 20,355 of JAGOUM010000048.1, forward strand.
GGGCGCTTCACCGCCATGATGCCGCACCCCGAGCGGGTGTTTCGCAACATCCAGATGAGCTGGACCGATCAGGATCCATCGGCCTTCAGCCCGTGGATGCAGTTGTGGCGCAATGCGCGCCAGTGGGTGGGATAATTGATTGCGGGAGTTCAGTGCACAGTGGCATGGACTGGCTGGAGTTCAAACAGGGATCAACGTGAACACAAGTGGTGGATGGATCCGAAACCGGCTTGATGGCGTTCGCCTTGGAATGCTGTCAGTGGCAGCGGTGCTATGTTTGTCTGTTGACGTTTTGGCTCAGGGCTTGACCGGTGAGTTTGCCCAGGCGGCTGTCTACGTCCAGGATGATTCCAGATCATTGAAGATCCATGCGGTATCAAATCCGCAGTTCAAGGTGCGTCGTCTGGCCGTTCTGATTGCGGGCATTGTCAGTTACACCCGGTGGCCGACGTCACCCAATCCGATTCGACTTTGTGTCATGGGGCACGATGAACTGGTTGAAGAGCTCAAGTCGGGCAGCGCTCTTTCAGGCGCCAGACCCGTCACGGTGCATAACGTCAAGCCCGGGATTGACTTCAAAGCCAGCTGCAATGTGGTGTCTGTGACCGCCATTCCGCCTGAAAACGCCAGGCAACTGCTGTTTCAGATTGTGTCGGCTCCGGTTGTCTCGATCGGTGAAGGTCCTGAATTTTGTTCCGATGGTGGCATGTTCTGCCTTCACCCGGACTCGGGGCTCACAAACAACAGTGACCGGCGCCCGTTTTCGGTCAACCTGGACGTGATTTCGCGCAGTGGCTTACGTGTCAACCCGCAGGTGCTTTTGCTGGCCAAACCCCCAGGCACGGTGGCACCATGAAGATGAAGACGCCTTCCGAGGCGCTGCTTGCCAAATTGCAACGCGCCAATCTGCAATTGGCCCTGAGCACCATGGTTGTGGTGTCGATGACTTTGATTGTGATCTCGTTCTTGACGCTGAGAATTTATGTCGACCAGAATCTGAGTCTGGTGGGCCGCTCCATTGCCGACACCGTGCAGGCCGCGGTTGTTTTTCGGGACCATGCTGCGGCCCAGGAGATCCTGACAGTCATCGCAGAGCGTGAGGGCTTGCCCGAAATCGAACTTCATGACCTGCAAGGCGCGTCGTTGGCGCATTACCGTCGCCAGCAGCAAGGTGGGCTGCAACATTGGTTGTCTTCGCTTGGCACCAGGTTGCTGCCACACAAAGCCAGCGCCGACATTCTTCATGAAGGCATCAAAGTCGGACGGGTCAGTCTGCTGGCAGATTTTTCAGTCTACGTCCGGTTTTTTTTGCAGGCCACGGTGGCCATGCTGTTCTCATTGGCCTTCGTGCTGTTGCTGTGCCGTTGGCTGATGCGCAAGTTTGACAAGGACATTGTGAAACCGCTTGAACAGCTGGCGTCATTAACGCGAGAGGCACGTGTCGACCGACGGCTCGCCATTCGTGCGCCACAAGCGTCGGTCCTTGAAATTAATGCACTTGGCGAAGACTTCAATGCGCTCATGGGGGAAATCCAGGCACATGAGCGCAAACTGCTCCATCGCCAGGATACGCTGGAGGAGGCCAATGAAGCGCTGTCGCAACAGGTGCTCCACGATGGGCTGACCGGGTTGCCCAACCGCACTTGTTTTTATACCCGCCTCGCTGAAGCGCTACAGCTTGCTGAACTCAACAGGGACCTGCTGGCGGTGATGTTCATCGACTGTGATCATTTCAAGCAGATCAACGACACCCGGGGTCATGCCGTCGGCGATGAAGTACTGATCGAATTTGCGCGGCGGATGACGGCACAGCTGCGGGACGGGGACACGGTTGCAAGGCTTGGCGGTGATGAATTTGCCGTTCTGTTGGCACCGGTGAGAAATGTGCAGGATGCGCGCCAGGTCGCCGCCAAATTGGTGGATGTCCTGGCGGCCCCGATTTGGACAAACTCTGCCGGGCTGGTGCAAGCTAGCGCCACCATTGGGGTTGCTTTTTACCCGGCGCACGGACAAACGCTCGAGGCCCTGCTGGCCTGTGCAGATGCCATAATGTACCGGGCCAAAAAGCAGCAACGGGGCACCTACAGCGTGGCCGAGGACTGCGACATAGTGGCCGCCCGGAAAAGCAAGGGCGAATTGGCAGGGACATGACCATGATGAATTTAAACCAGGCATTGCGGCGCATTCTGTTGGCCACAGGCGTTGTTTCATTTCTTTTTTTTGGGCTTTCGGCCTGCCAGAGTGTGCCAACGACGAAACACACGGTTGAAACCAAAGCGGTCAGCAAACTGACAGATCCGCAAGTGGTGGTGTTGCGCAAGCTGGGTTTTGTTGAACAGGCGGACGACACCTGGACAGTTGATATTTCGGACAGCAAATTGTTGTTCGATTTTGCCCAGGACACGCTGAGTGTTTCGGGTGCGGCAATTGTCAGCGACATTGCCCGTAGTCTGGTCAAGGTGGGCCTGACCCATATCAAGGCCGAGGGCCACACCGACAACGTGGGCAGTGCGGCCTACAACAAGACGCTGTCCTTGCGGCGTGCCGAGCATGTGGCTCAACAATTGGTGGCTGGCGGTTTTCAGGACAGCAATGTGCAGCGCGCCGGGTTTGGTGTCACCAAACCAGTGGCTGACAACACCAGCGCGGAAGGCCGTGCCCAAAACCGCCGGGTTTCACTGATTGTTGCGGCTGATTGAGCTAGGTTTGTTCGCGGGGATCAGCACTGCAACTCGGTTGTGGGGATCCATCTTGTCAAACAATCGCGCTGTGCGCGACAACTTGTGAGTCGACTTGTGTCGGCTCGCAAGGTGTTCCGGTCAGAGCGCATATCCCAATCGTCTAGACTATTCGGCAGTTACTGTGATCGCCATCAAGGGTTCCGGTCAGAGCGCATATCCCAATCGTCTAGACTCCCTGCTGCTGAGTGGAAGTCATTTATCAAGTTCCGGTCAGAGCGCATATCCCAATCGTCTAGACTACCCTCGGGGGTCAGCGTCTTGTCGCCCTCGTTCCGGTCAGAGCGCATATCCCAATCGTCTAGACTACCAACATCTTTGTTGAGCACGACGCGCCAGTTCCGGTCAGAGCGCATATCCCAATCGTCTAGACTTAAAGTGGGTTGCGTGCTACCGCGTTGGGTGTTCCGGTCAGAGCGCATATCCCAATCGTCTAGACTGACCACATCGAGCGGCAGGTCAATCGTGTAGTTCCGGTCAGAGCGCATATCCCAATCGTCTAGACTCAGCGTGAAAGGTCGGACAAGTTCGCTAGGGTTCCGGTCAGAGCGCATATCCCAATCGTCTAGACTACGCACGGAATCGAATCCGGATATGATCTTGTTCCGGTCAGAGCGCATATCCCAATCGTCTAGACTATCAATGCCCAACTCCCGAGCGACTAAACGGTTCCGGTCAGAGCGCATATCCCAATCGTCTAGACTTGCGCAGTTCTGCCAGGCCTGCTTCCGTTTGTTCCGGTCAGAGCGCATATCCCAATCGTCTAGACTCCGCAAGACCGGCGCAGGCAAGGCGCAAAAGTTCCGGTCAGAGCGCATATCCCAATCGTCTAGACTAATACTCAACCTCACCATCCTCATTGATCAGTTCCGGTCAGAGCGCATATCCCAATCGTCTAGACTTGATGCGCCGCACGGCACAAATGCAGGTTTGTTCCGGTCAGAGCGCATATCCCAATCGTCTAGACTGTTGGGGTTAGGCGGCGCACTTGCATGGATGTTCCGGTCAGAGCGCATATCCCAATCGTCTAGACTCGGATGTGCTGGAGACTGGCGACGTGCCGCGTTCCGGTCAGAGCGCATATCCCAATCGTCTAGACTCTACCTGTTTGGCGTGAGTCTGTTTGGCGTGTTCCGGTCAGAGCGCATATCCCAATCGTCTAGACTGCAATGCTTGGGGTTGAGCTTCACACGTCAGTTCCGGTCAGAGCGCATATCCCAATCGTCTAGACTGACCTCTCACCTCAACCCATTTGATTGGAAAGTTCCGGTCAGAGCGCATATCCCAATCGTCTAGACTGATGCCTTCTTTGCGGCCAAGCTCTGCGGGGTTCCGGTCAGAGCGCATATCCCAATCGTCTAGACTGGTGCAGCTGCTGCCCATACCCGAGCCGCTGTTCCGGTCAGAGCGCATATCCCAATCGTCTAGACTTTTTCGCGGCAATCCAATGGGCGGCCTCGAGTTCCGGTCAGAGCGCATATCCCAATCGTCTAGACTACGTTCACCGCGTGGCGTTTGGCCCTGATAGTTCCGGTCAGAGCGCATATCCCAATCGTCTAGACTTGCGCCGACTGCGTTAGCACCGACAAGCGAGTTCCGGTCAGAGCGCATATCCCAATCGTCTAGACTCTTGGGCGACGGTTCCTGTCATGCCGACCAGTTCCGGTCAGAGCGCATATCCCAATCGTCTAGACTCCCAATCCATGCTCTGCACATAGGTGTTGAGTTCCGGTCAGAGCGCATATCCCAATCGTCTAGACTACCGGTGCCAATGGCCTGGCGGTGAACGTGGTTCCGGTCAGAGCGCATATCCCAATCGTCTAGACTCTTGGGCGACGGTTCCTGTCATGCCGACCAGTTCCGGTCAGAGCGCATATCCCAATCGTCTAGACTCCAAAAGGCGGCAGCTCCGACCCTATCACGTTCCGGTCAGAGCGCATATCCCAATCGTCTAGACTGCCGACTTTGGCACCAGCATGGTGGACAAGGTTCCGGTCAGAGCGCATATCCCAATCGTCTAGACTGGCGACCGATGCGGCGCTGTCGCCTTTTGAGTTCCGGTCAGAGCGCATATCCCAATCGTCTAGACTCATTGGGTGATGGTGTTGCTGTGCAACTTAGTTCCGGTCAGAGCGCATATCCCAATCGTCTAGACTAGCAACCGATGTGCCACGCCTGGCGTTGAAGTTCCGGTCAGAGCGCATATCCCAATCGTCTAGACTTTCCGCGCAGACTACACGCCAGTCTCGGCCGTTCCGGTCAGAGCGCATATCCCAATCGTCTAGACTCCGCACCCCGCACGCCCGCGCGGTGATGCAGTTCCGGTCAGAGCGCATATCCCAATCGTCTAGACTCGCACCAGTTTCATGCCCACAGGTCGCACCGTTCCGGTCAGAGCGCATATCCCAATCGTCTAGACTACCGTGGCCGCGCATGAGCCTGACGGCACAGTTCCGGTCAGAGCGCATATCCCAATCGTCTAGACTCTGATAGACGCCAACAACACCCTGATCGCAGTTCCGGTCAGAGCGCATATCCCAATCGTCTAGACTACAAGCCAGCGCCACACCCAGCACGCGCTCGTTCCGGTCAGAGCGCATATCCCAATCGTCTAGACTGGTGAAGTCCTACGAGCAACAGTTGCTTGAGTTCCGGTCAGAGCGCATATCCCAATCGTCTAGACTCACCAGTGCTGCCGTTGGCATTGGCGGTGAGTTCCGGTCAGAGCGCATATCCCAATCGTCTAGACTAAGCCTTCTTGCCTCCCAAACCTTCTTTGTGTTCCGGTCAGAGCGCATATCCCAATCGTCTAGACTCAGCCTGCTGCCGCTGCACCGCGGCCGCGAGTTCCGGTCAGAGCGCATATCCCAATCGTCTAGACTCCGTTGGCTCTGCAATGCCGGTGGCGGCCAGTTCCGGTCAGAGCGCATATCCCAATCGTCTAGACTCGCTTGGACGCTCCAAGGACGGTCTATTGAGTTCCGGTCAGAGCGCATATCCCAATCGTCTAGACTTACTCCCGCAAGGATGTGTGGGTTGGCCCTGTTCCGGTCAGAGCGCATATCCCAATCGTCTAGACTATATGCTGACCAATGCAGCATCGAGCGACAGTTCCGGTCAGAGCGCATATCCCAATCGTCTAGACTCGCGCTGCGATAACCCCTTGATTCGTCACGGGGTTTTTCGTTTTTGGGCTTTGAAAAACGAG
>JAGOUM010000160.1 GCA_018061265.1 Rhodoferax sp.
CTAAAACGCATGTGAAATGACTCCGGTTAAAGAAAATTTATTACCAATGATGAACCAAGGCCGTAAATTCATCAAGAATCGAACTGTAACAGTGGCAAACATTTGCCAGCATCCGGGTTTACTCTTGAACTTTATGCATTTTTTTTATGGCCTGATTCCCCGATTGCACGTTTTTTATGCAAGCACTAAACGTGCCAGTTGTGGTTATTGAGAGGAAATTCATGGCTCTTGCACAGTCTGAAATCTTAGGCAAACCTCTCACTGGTTTGCGACTGAAGCTATACACCATCATTTTTGAGGCCGACACCCGGGCCGGGCGCCAGTTTGATCAATGGCTGATCTTTGTCATTCTTGCAAGCGTGGCAGTGGTCATTGCTGACAGCGTGCAAAGTCTGGCCCAGAGTTACCACCGCAGTTTCACCGTCATGGAGTGGTTCTTCACGGCGATCTTTACCGTGGAGTACATCGCTCGTCTGTCCTGCGTGCGCCATCCAATGACGTACGCACTGAGCTTTTATGGCCTGATCGACTTGCTGGCCCTGCTGCCGACTTATCTGGCGCTTTTGGTGCCGGAGGTCAGCGCGCTGATTGACGTGCGAATTCTTCGCCTGTTGCGGGTGTTTCGTGTCTTCAAACTCACCGCCTATGTATCGGAATACCACGCCATCGGGCAAGCCTTGCGGGCCAGTCGTCGCAAAGTCCTGGTGTTTTTGGCGGCAGTGATGATGGTGGTGCTGGTGATGGGGACATTGATGTACGTTGTGGAAGGCCCGGCCAACGGCTTTACCAGCATTCCGATCGGGGTGTATTGGGCCATCACCACCATGACCACTGTCGGCTTTGGCGACATCACGCCCAAAACTGATCTGGGGCGATTAATCGCTTCGGCAATGATGTTGCTGGGTTGGGGGACCCTGGCCGTACCCACCGGCATTGTCACGGCCGAAATGTCCTATGCCCGCAAAGCCACGGTGACCACCCGAACCTGTCAGGAATGCCTGACCGAGGGTCACATGCCCAATGCAAACTTCTGCAGAAACTGTGGTGCCCCGCTACCGCATTACCACCAGGACGTTTAGGGCTGACATTTGCTGAGTACACAAAAAGGTGACGAGATGACATTAAAACAGGTACGGCCAGAAAAACTGGGCTTGAGCAGCGATCGGCTGGACCGGCTCAAGGCCGTCTTGCAGGACGAAGTTGATCGCAAACGTCTGCCGGGTGCCGTAGCTCTGGTTGCAAGGCATGGGCAATTGGGCTTGTTTGACAGTGTGGGTTACCTGAACCCTATAACTGGCGAGGCAATGCACCGTGATGCCCGTTTTCGCATTTACTCCATGACCAAACCGATCATGTCGGTGGCGGTGATGATGCTGATGGAAGAAGGTCGCTTGCTTCTCGCAGACCCGGTGGCCAAACATCTGCCCGAATTTGGTGCGCAGCAGGTGGCGGTCCAGGTCGATGGTGAGTTGCGGCTACAGCCTGTCGGACGCGGTGCCACATTACATGACCTGTTGCGCCACACCGCCGGGATGACTTACGAGTTTCTCGGCAGTGGTGCCGTGCAGCGGCAATACAGTCAATTGCGGCTGAATTCGCGTGAGCGCAGCCTCGCCGATTTCACCCGTGAACTGGCTGCCATTCCATTGATGTTTGAGCCGGGCAGTGTGTTTGAGTACAGCCGGGCGACCGACGTGCTGGGCCGGGTGGTCGAAGTGGTATCCGGTCGTACCCTGCAGGAGTTTCTTGCGGAGCGCATCTTCGAGCCATTGCGCATGCCCGATACCGGATTTAATGTGCCGGAGAATTTCCATGGTCATATTGCCGAGCCCTTTGCGCGCGACCCCGAGGGGGGTGTGCAGATGCGGGTCATCGATGTGCGTGCCAACTCGGCGCTGGCGTCGGGCGGTGGCGGTTTGGTCTCAACCGCGCTCGACTACGCCAGATTCCTTCAGTGTCTGCTCAATCGGGGTGAACTTGACGGGGTACGACTTCTGGGCCCGCGCACAGTGGACTTCATGACCACCGATCACCTGGGCGATATTCCGGTGGCGGCAGGTGGTTCACGCGCCTTGCTGCCTGCCGGGCATGGCTTTGGGCTGGGCTTCGCCGTGCGCAAACAGTTGGGGGTGGCACCGGTCCCCGGGTCTGCGGGGACCTACTTCTGGGGAGGTTTGGCCGGCACTACTTTTTTTGTTGACCCCAGCCTGAATCTGTTTGCCTGCCTGATGCTGCAGGCGCCCAATCAACGTGAGTATTTTCGGATGTTGTTTCGTGATCTGGTTTACGCTGCAGTGCTTGACTAATTTGATAAAAAAATGCCTTCTAGCGCTTATTCTGTATAGGTTTATTGCTACATGATTAATGTACTTCTGAAGACTCAAGCGGCGACTGGTTCGGTTTGTTGCGAGACTTCGCTGCTGTCGCAGTCACTGCCGTGGCAGCCTTCGATTTTTTCCAGCGGGATGGCCTGCGGCATCGCAATCAAGCCGGTTTGCTCGTCATAACCGACGCTGCGCAGGTGCAAGGCCAGTGCCGCATCCATGCTTTGTGCGTGGTGTGGGAACCAGATGGCCAATTCGTCTGCCATCTGGCGCACGACGGCCAGCTCCCCTGCCGCGCCACGTTTGCCTCCCTCACGCATCACCTGTAGCACGACCTGGTGCTGCGTGGTGTGGCAGTTGGTGCTGGTAAAGCCGGTATCAGTCATCCATTGGTCTTCGCGGGCAAAGTGCTGGTCGGTATGCTCCACCAGGGTCTGCCACTGGTCCAGCAAGTCGTGGTCAGGGGCGCAGACCACGCCGGCCAGCAGGTCAACAAACTCGTGGTGGGTGGCGTCCATCACAGGCACCCCAAGCACCAGTGTCTCCGACCATTGCAATGTGAGCATTTGTTTTCCTTTCAAATCTGAAGATGCGAGCATAGGTAACTCATCTGAAACGGATTTGACTTAAGTCATGAATCATTAAAGTCAGTGATGTGGCCGTGGCACAAAGGCAAAGGTTGATCCAGGTCAAATACAAATTTCTCCACCGGATCAACATTCGGCCTGTTCAAAAAAGCCCGATGCGTGCTAGCGTACGGGTCTGATTCTTTCACGAGGGGCAAATCATGTTTCAAGTACGAATCCATGGCCGAGGTGGCCAGGGAGTGGTCACGGGTGCGGAGATGATGTCGATCGCGGCCTTCCTGGGTGGCAAACACGCGCAGGCTTTTCCGAGTTTTGGCTCCGAGCGCACCGGTGCGCCGGTGGTGGCGTTTTGTCGCATGGATGACAAGGAAATCCGCCTGCGTGAACCCATCATGCAGCCCGACGCCATCATCATCCAGGACCCCACCTTGCTGCACCAGGTCGATGTGTTCGGCGGACTGAAAAAAGATGGCTTTATCCTGATCAACACCACCCGCAGCTTTGAGGAAATGGGGCTGGGTGACTTTGTGAAGGGTTTTCGCCCCGAGCGGCTGCTGACCGTGCCCGCCAGTGAACTGGCCATGAAACACGTGGGGCGGCCAGTACCCAACGTGCCCTTGCTTGGCGCTTTTGCAGCGTTGGGTGGTCTGATCTCGCTTGATGCCGTGCAGAAAGCGATTGACCAGAAGTTCAAGGGCGCTGTGGCCAAAGGCAATCAGGCCGCTGCCAAAGACGCTTACACAATCGTCATGGAACAGGAAAAAAAGGCACAGGAGGCCCAACATGCTTGAACAATGCGAAGGCTCACATGCGGTAGCCCAGGCGGTGGCCTTGAGCCGCCCGGAGGTGATTTGTGCGTACCCGATCTCGCCGCAAACCCACATCGTTGAGGGTTTGGGCGAACTGGTGAAGTCCGGGGCACTGGAAAAGTGCGAATTTATCAACGTGGAGTCCGAGTTTGCCGCGCTAAGTGTGGCCATTGGTGCATCGGCAGCCGGAGCACGCTCATACACCGCCACGGCCAGCCAGGGGCTGCTGTTCATGGCCGAGGCGGTTTACAACGCGTCAGGCCTGGGCTTGCCGATTGTGATGACGGTGGCCAACCGCGCGATTGGAGCCCCCATCAACATCTGGAACGACCATACCGACAGCATGTCGATGCGCGATGCGGGCTGGCTGCAGATCTTTGCCGAGACCAATCAGGAAGCGCTGGACCTGCACATTCAGGCGTTCAAGATCGCCGAAGAGCTGTCCTTGCCGGTGATGGTATGTATGGACGGCTTTATTTTGACCCATGCCTATGAGCGGGTGGACATGCCCGATCAGGCGCAGGTTGACAAGTTCTTGCCACCTTATGAGCCGCGCCAGGTGCTCGACCCCAACGAGCCGGTGACCATTGGTGCCATGGTTGGCCCCGAGGCATTTACCGAGGTGCGATACCTGGCACACGCCAAACAGATGCAGGCGCTGGACCTGATACCGCAGATTGCCAGCGAATTCAAGGCGGTGTTTGGCCGTGACTCTGGCGGCCTGATCAAGACCTACCAGACCGAAGACGCCGACACCATTGTGATTGCGTTGGGCTCGGTGCTGGGCACCATCAAGGACACGGTGGACGACTTGCGCGCCGAGGGCGTCAAGGTGGGCGTGCTGGGCATCACCTCGTACCGTCCGTTCCCGATTGCCGCCATACGCGAAGCAACCGCCAAGGCGACCCGTCTGGTGGTGATTGAAAAGTGCTTTGCTGTGGGTATTGGTGGCATCGTTACGCGTGACGTACGCAGTGCGGTGCAAAGCCGTCCGCAGTCGGTGTACGCTGTGGTGGCTGGCCTGGGTGGTCGTGCCATCACCAAAGCCTCTGTGCACAAATTGTTGCTCGAGGCCATAGCCGACAAGCTCGATTTGCTCACATTTTTGGATCTTGATTGGGCGGTTGTGAACCGCGTGCTGGATCGCGAGAAGAAACAGCGCCGCTCCGGCCCGGTGGCCGAAGGTGTGTTGCGTGACATGGGCAGCGCGCCCGTGCGCGTGGCCTGATACTGCTTGCAAAGAGAGAAACATCATGGAACAGTCTTTGGTCAAGTTTTACCAAACCGGTACCTTTACCGTCGGCAACCGCCTGCTGGCACCCGATCAGCGCAGCGTGCAGGCCAACGTACAACGCAAGAATTCGCTCAACTCGGGCCACCGTGCCTGCCAGGGCTGCGGCGAGGCACTGGGTGCGCGCTACGCCATCGATGCGGCCATGGCCGCGACCGACGGTCAGCTCATTGCCGCCAATGCCACGGGGTGTCTCGAGGTGTTTTCAACGCCGTACCCCGAAACGTCCTGGCAAATGCCCTGGATTCACTCGCTGTTTGGCAACACCGCTGCAGTGGCAACCGGCATTGCCGCCGCGATGAAAGCCAAGGGCCGTAGCGACGTGCGCGTGGTGGCGCAAGGCGGCGACGGCGGCACCACCGATATCGGTTTTGGCTGTTTGTCGGGGATGTTTGAGCGCAACGACGATGTGCTCTACATCTGCTACGACAACGAGGCCTACATGAACACGGGGGTGCAACGCTCCAGTGCCACGCCACCGGCCGCGCGCACCGCCACCACCATGTCGGTCGGCTCGCATCCCGGCAATGAGTTTGGCCAAGGCAAGAATGTGCCGCAAATCGCCATGGCCCACGAGATTCCCTACGTGGCCACAGCCACCGTGGCCGACTTGCGCGACCTCGAATACAAGGTCAAGAAAGCCATGGGCATACACGGTGCGCGCTACATCCACATTTTTGTGCCTTGCCCGCTGGGTTGGGGCGCGCCGTCACATGACACCATCAAATTGTCCAGGCTGGCGGTGGAGAGTGGCGTTTTTCCGGTGTTTGAGGCGGAACGTGGAGAAGTGACAGGTGTGCTGAAGATTCGCCGCCAGGTGCCCATCGAGGACTACCTCAAACCCCAAAAGCGTTTTGCCCACCTGTTTGGTAAGAGCCCTGATGTCGCCACCATTGCGCGGCTGCAAGCACGCGCCGACCGCAACATTCGCCGTTTTGGATTGCTGACCTAAATTTGTTGAGGGCTGGCGCTGCCGCCTCACTGCGAGGCACCTGGCGCCGTCCCGCAAGGAGAACACACTATGCAAAAACCATTTGCCATCACGCTTGACGTTGGCAGTTCGCTGGCCAATCACACCGGTTCCTGGCGCACCTCGCGTCCGGTTTATCTGAGCCGCAAGCCACCGTGCAATCACCAATGCCCGGCGGGCGAGAATATTCAGGCTTGGCTGTTTCACGCCGAGTCAGGCAATTACGAAGCGGCCTGGCGCACGCTGGTGCAAGACAACCCGTTTCCGGCGATCATGGGACGGGTGTGTTACCACACTTGTGAGGGGGCGTGCAACCGGGGTCAACTCGACGACGCCGTGGGCATCAACTCGGTCGAGCATTTTCTGGGTGACCAGGCCATTGCGCAAGGCTGGAAGTTCCCGGCGCCTGCCGCTGCGACTGGCAAGAAAGTTCTGGTGGTCGGAGCCGGACCGTCGGGTCTATCGGCTGCTTACCACTTGGCCCGTTTGGGGCACCAGGTGACCGTGCACGAGGCGGGTCCCCTGCCGGGCGGCATGATGCGTTTTGGCATACCACAGTACCGGTTGCCGCGGCAGGTGCTGGACGACGAAGTAC
>JAGOUM010000049.1:0-18105 GCA_018061265.1 Rhodoferax sp.
TTGAAAAGGCGCTCGCCAAATTTGGTGCACCAATCTATGTGCGCCACGAAATCGTGCACAACACCTATGTGGTCAATGATCTGAAGTCGAAGGGCGCTATTTTTATTGAAGCACTTGATGAGGTGCCCGCTGGCGCAACCCTGATTTTTTCGGCGCACGGCGTAAGTCGGGCGGTGCAGCAGGAGGCACAGGCGCGGGGTTTTCGGCTGTTTGATGCAACCTGCCCCCTGGTGACCAAGGTGCATGTTGAGGTCGCCAAACTGGCCCGTGAGGGGTATGAGTTCATCATGATTGGCCACAAGGGCCACCCCGAGGTTGAAGGCACCATGGGGCAGCTCGACGGTGGCATCCACCTGGTGGAGGAAGTGGACGATGTGGCCCGTATCACCCCGACGCAGACCGCGCGCCTTGCTGTGGTGACGCAGACCACGCTCAGCGTCGACGATGCGGCCGACATTGCCGCGGCCATCAAGGCGCGTTTTCCCAGCGTGCGTGAACCTAAACAGCAGGACATTTGTTACGCCACACAGAACCGGCAGGACGCTGTCAAACTGCTCAGCACCCAGGTTGACCTGGTGATTGTGGTGGGCAGCCCGACCAGTTCCAACAGCAACCGCCTGGCGGAACTGGCGCGCAAACTTGGTACGCCTGGCTACATGGTCGACAGCGCGGCAGACCTGCAAACCCATTGGTTTGATGGGTGCACCCGGGTGGGCCTGACGGCTGGTGCCTCGGCACCGGAGATTCTGGTGACGCAGGTCATCGAACGCATCAAGGTGCTGGGCGCGGTCTCGGTGCACAGCCTCGCCGGGGCCCAAGAGACGGTCAAGTTCCCGCTGCCAAAAGGGCTGCGACCTGAGCAGGCTGACGACGGCGCTGCCGAGTCGTCCGACATTACTGCATAATTTATAGCTACCTAATACTGTGATCATTGGGCTAGAGCCTGTTTTTTTATTAAATCATCATGCTGGACATCAACTTACTTCGCAAAGACTTGAACCAGGTGGTTGCGCGCCTCGAAACCCGCAAATCCCCGCAGACGTTCCTTGACGTGGCGGCCTTCATGGCACTGGAGTCCGAGCGCAAAACCATCCAGGTTCGCACCGAAGCATTACAAGCCCAGCGCAATGCCGCCAGCAAGAAGATTGGCCAGCTCAAAGCCCAGGGTCAGCATGACCAGGCCGCCGCAGCCATGGCCGAAGTGGCGGGTATCAAGAACGAACTTGACACCTCGGCGACCCGGCTGGACCAGATTCAGCTCGAATTGCAGGCGTTGTTGCTGGCGGTGCCCAACCTGCCGCAAGACAGTGTGCCAGTGGGCGCAGATGAACATGGCAACGTGGTGGTGCGCGCCTGGGGGCAAGCCCGGGTGTTTGATTTTGATATCAAGGATCATGTCGACATCGGCACGCCACTAGGACTCGATTTCGAGATGGGTGTCAAACTCACAGGGGCACGCTTTACCGTCATGAAAGGCCCTGTGGCGCGGCTGCACCGGGCACTGGCGCAGTTCATGCTGGATGTGCAGACCCAGGAGCATGGCTACACCGAGTGCTACACGCCATACATCGTGAATGCCGCCACGCTACGCGGCACCGGCCAGTTGCCCAAATTTGAAGGTGACCTGTTTGCCGCCAAAAAGGGCGGGCAGGAGGGTGAGGAACAACCCGACCTGAGCGCGTTGTACCTGATTCCCACTGCCGAGGTGCCATTGACCAACTTCGTGCGTGACGTGGTGGTGGCTGAAAATGATTTGCCGATTCTGCTCACCGGCCATACACCCTGTTTCAGGTCTGAGGCGGGTAGCGCCGGGCGCGATACCCGTGGCTTGATCCGCCAGCACCAGTTTGACAAGGTTGAGATGGTGCAGATCGTGCACCCCGAGAAAAGTGATGAGGCGCTGGAGCTCATGACCGGCCATGCCGAAGCGATTCTGCAAAAACTGGGCTTGCCCTATCGTGTGATGAGTCTGTGCACCGGTGACATGGGTTTTGGTGCGGCCAAGACCTACGACCTTGAGGTCTGGCTTCCGGCACAGAATACCTACCGTGAAATCAGCTCGGTGAGCAACTGCGAGGCGTTCCAGTCCCGCCGGCTGCAGGCGCGTTTCAAAAACGCGCAGGGCAAGAACGAGTTGGTCCATACCCTCAACGGCTCCGGCCTGGCGGTCGGCCGCACACTGGTTGCCGTGCTGGAGAACTATCAGAACGCCGACGGTTCGGTGAGCGTGCCCGAGGTGCTTCGACCCTATCTGGGTGGTCTGACGGTCATCGGCGGCGCCGGTGGTTGAATCCTTTGATGTCGTCTTGATCGGGCCAAACCCCCAAATTTATGAAAAACAAGCTTCTAGCGCTTTTGCAGACTGCATTGGCTGCTATTTTTATAGTATCAGTTTCGGCATGTGCCTTTGGCCCTAGGGTGCAGGAGCAAGCGCCACCTGTGGTCATGGTGCACGGGGACGGTGAGTCTGCCGCCGTGTGGCAAGACGTGATGTGGCGTTTTGAATCCAACGGCTGGCCACGTTCTCGTCTGTTTGCCTTGCAGCAAGCCTATCCTCAAGCCCGTGATGACGACAACAAGGCCCAGCCGGGTCGCAGCTCGAACGCAGAGCAACTGGCCTTTGTCAAAACCGAAGTGGCCAAGGTTCTGGCCAGCACCGGAGCCAAGCAGGTGGTGCTCATCGGCCGGGGCCGTGGTGCGCTGGCGGTGCGTAACTACATTCAAAGTGGTGCCGAGGCAACGGTCAGCCATGTGGTGTTTGCCCAACCCGACGCGATGTGGACGGGGGTGTCCAAAGCGCTGGTCATAAAAGACTTCGATCCGGCAGTTCTTAAAGGTGTGCCAAGCCTGCTGTTGCCACTGGTTGACCAGCGTGATGGTGCCTTTTCTGCGGCCATGTTCGCTGCCAGCTACCAGTTCATCACCGGCAAACCTCCGGCGCAGGGCAGTATCTGGCCGCAGCCCAACTTTGGTCTGGGTGGTGTGATCACCGGCATGGGCCTGAAATCTGAGGTCCGCGCCAGCCCGGGAATGCATTTCTACAATAACCTGCCCGTACCGGGCGCGCGACTGGAGATTTTTGCCGTGCATCCGGATACTGGTCTTCGCGTGGGGGAAGGGTTGTACCGGCAGGTGGTAGGGGCGGACGGACGCTGGGGGCCATTTCAGGCACAGCAGGGCGTCTTTTACGAATTTGTGGTTCGGGCCAGCGGATACGCAGCCACACACATTTATCGCAGTCCGTTTGTGCGCGGCAGCGACGTGATCAACCTCAAAGCCAGCCGAATTGCCGACGCCGACCTGCCTGCATTCACCATTGTCGAGATGGAGCGTTTACGCGGCACGCTGGACCCGACAGTCCATCACAGCGTGCTCGACGGGCGCTCACCGCCGCCGGGTACCCAGGTGGGTGGTGTCAACCCGTCCACCAGCCGTGTCACACTGAACAAACTTCAACATCGGGCGATCGTTGCTGAGTTACACAGTGATGCCCTTGAACGGGTGGTGGGCCGTACCTGGCCGGCCAAAGAAAATCATGTGGTTCGGCTGGAGATGTCGCAGTAGCGAAAATACACCTCAGGCAATGCCGGTGGCAAAGTCTTGGTGCAGGCGGTCGATCCACTCCTCGACATCTAGGTCACTGAACACCAGCGATCCCGCGGCGTAGTCGCCGCCCTTGTTCCACTCGGTGCTGGCGTTCATGCCGGCGAACCGCTGAATCGCCACTTCTGCCACCAGTCCCATGGCAATCAGGCGCGTCACCATTTCAGGTACCTTGGCGTCAAGGAATGCGGTGTAGTCGTGGTGTAAACGAATGGCCAGACACAGCGGTTGCGAAATACCCCAGCTGCGTGCCATCATGGCACCGACCAGTGCGTGGTCGGTATGGTGCTGGTTTTGCTCCACCTCGGTGAACGACAGTTCTGGCTCATTGTTGCACGCCATCAGTGTTTTGCCATAGTCCGCAAAACGCTGCATCAACAGTGGAATACCGACGTCACAAAATAGCCCGAAGGTCTGCGCCACGTCCACCTCAACCAATCGCAACTCTCGGGCCATGCGGGCCATGCCAAACGAGCGTTTGCTTGAGACGTCCCAAAACCGGGTCAGCTTCTGACTTTCGCCTCGAATCATGTTTTGCAGCGCGAGCCTGGTCACCAGTACCTTCAGCTGCTTGAGCCCAATCATTGAAATCGCCTGCTCGACTGTTTCACAGCGCCGAGAGAGTCCAAAGTAGGGTGAGTTCACGGTGCGCAGCACGGCGATGGTGGAGGTGACGTCGGTGGCTACCAGCCGGGCAATCTTGCCAAAATCAGGTTCCTCTTGACCCATCTCCCGCTCCAGCATTACCAAGGTTTCGGGGCGCGCGGGTATCACAATGGTCTTGACAAGCTCGTCAGCGTGACTTTGTGACAGCTGCGACTCTGCTTCAGAAAATGATTTGGCAACACTCATTTTGATTTCCCTGCTAACACAATAAGACAAGGATAGGTGAAAAAAGCCTGCAATTGCCGGTTCACGTTGAGCATAGCGACAAAAAAAGTCTTAGTACGGCCTGGTGGCAGTTGTTGGCCTGGCGCGGTGTCGTGGTCGTCGCTATAACATGACGGTTTTACTACAGGAAGCAGCCCATGAATGACCCCATCAGCGCGTTTTTGTCGCAGCACCGGATCCGCGAAGTCGAGTGTGTGATTCCGGACATGACAGGCATCGCGCGCGGGAAGATCTTGCCCAAGGACCTTTTCCTGAGTGCCGGAGAAATGCGCATTCCCAAAAGTGTGCTGCTTAACACGGTCAACGGTCAACAGCCTGACAACGGCCCCTATGTGGGCGAAACCGACCCTGACATGATTTGTCTGCCCGATGTGTCCACGGCACGTCTGGTACCCTGGGCGGCAGAACCGGTGGCGGTGGTGATCCATGATTGTTTTGAAGACAATGGCTCACCCGTACAACTTTCACCGCGCAGCGTCTTGCGGCATGTGGTGTCGCTGTACGAAAAGCAGGGATGGAAACCGGTCGTGGCACCAGAGATGGAGTTTTATCTGGTGGCGCGCCAGCAAAATCCGCATGAACCACTGCAACCGCCGCTTGGGCGCACCGGGAAGTCAGAAGCCGGTCGCCAGTCGTACTCCATTGACGCGGTGAATGACTTTGATCCCTTCTTCATGGAGCTTTCTCAGTTCTGCAACGTGCATCGACTGGGGGTTGAGACCCTGATCCATGAAGCCGGTGCAGGCCAGATGGAAATCAATTTCAGCCATGGTGATCCGTTGGACTTGGCAGACCGTGTTTTCTTGTTCAAGCGCACTGTGCGTGAAACAGCATTGCGCCACGGGATTTTTGCCACCTTCATGGCCAAACCGATGGAGATGGAGCCTGGCAGCGCCATGCACATTCACCAAAGCGTGCTGGACCTGGACTCCGGGCATAACGTGTTCTCCAATGCCGACGGCTCGGCCAGCGAGTTGTTTCAACACTATGTCGGTGGTTTACAAAAGTACGTGCCACAAGTCATGCCGATGCTGGCGCCGTATGTGAACTCCTACCGGCGCCTGTCACGTTTCATGTCAGCACCTATCAATGTGCAATGGGGGTTGGACAACCGCACCTGTGGCATTCGGATTCCGAAGTCGGATGCACAGAATCGGCGCGTGGAAAACCGGGTCCCCGGGGTCGATGTGAATCCCTACCTGGCGATGGCGGCCACCCTTGGGTGTGGGTACCTGGGCATGATGGACCAGATAAAGCCGTCAGACCCGATGGACAGCAGTGCCTGGGACCTGGATTACGAGTTACCTAGGCATCTGGAAGATGCCATCACCCGGATGCGCGGCTGCGAAGCCATGGCCGACGTGTTGTGGCCCTCTTTTGTGAAGGCCTTTTGCGCTGTCAAGGAACTGGAATACGCCACCTACAGCCGGGTGATCAGTTCGTGGGAGCGCGAACACCTGCTGCTGCTGGTATAGGTGCCACATGCCTGCTTCAACTTTTATTTCGCCGACCAGACGGCAGCTGGTCGAGCAGCTACTGGCGCAGGAGTGTGCCCGCTTTGAGGCCGCCAATCCGGTTTCAAAAGCAATGGCGCAGCAAGCCGCAGGTGTTTGGATGTTTGGTGCGCCTTTGCACTGGATGACAGACTGGCCAAGCCCGTTTGCCTTGCAGGTGGCCCGGGCCCAGGGTACTGAAGTGGTGGACGTGGATGGCCACGGCTACGTTGACTTCTGCCTCGGTGACACCGGCGCCATGTTCGGACATGCGCCACCAGCCGTGGTCAAAGCGGTGCAGCGCCAAGTGGCGCAGGGCTGCACCACCATGCTGGCCAGTGCTGACGCCAATTGGGTAGGGGCTGAGCTCACCCGTCGTTTTGGCATGTGCCACTGGCAGGCTGCCTTATCGGCCAGCGATGCCAATCGGTTTTTGTTGCGCTGGGTGCGTGCAGCGACCGGACGCAAAAAACTGCTGATTTTTAATGGCTGCTACCACGGTACGGTGGATGATGTATTTGTGGACCTGGTGGACGGTCGCGCTCAGGTACGCAGCAGCCTGCTCGGCCAGGTGCATGATTTGACGCTGCACACAGAGGTGGTCGAGTTCAATGACTTGCCCGCTTTGCAAGCTGTGTTGGAGGCTGGCGATGTGGCTTGTGTGCTGGCCGAACCTGTGATGACCAACATTGGTATGGTCCTGCCGGATGCAGACTTCTGGCCTCAAGCGCAAGCCTTGATTCACCAGTACGGTGCCATGCTGGTGCTCGACGAAACCCACACTTTCAGCAGTGGCCCGGGTGGATATGGTCAGGCCCATGGCTTGCAGCCTGACGCCGTGGTGCTGGGAAAAGCCATTGCGGGTGGCGTGCCTTGCGCTGTCTATGGTTTTGGTAGCGCGCTGGCCGAGCGTGCCATGCAGGCCAAACGGAGTGCACCGCCCGGTCATTCCGGCATTGGTACCACTCTCACGGGCAACGCGCTGGCGATGGCCGCCATGCGTGCGACTCTGGCCGAGGTGGCCACAGAGGCTGCGTTCGAACACATGATTGCCATGTCGACCCGACTGGCCGATGGGTTGCGCGGTGTCTTTGCCAGGCATGGCGTGGACTGGTGTGTAACACAGGTCGGCGCACGTTGCGAGTTTCAGTTTGGGCATACCGCCCCGCGCAACGGCA
This sequence comes from Rhodoferax sp., assembly GCA_018061265.1. Lineage (GTDB taxonomy): Bacteria > Pseudomonadota > Gammaproteobacteria > Burkholderiales > Burkholderiaceae_C > Rhodoferax. The sequence continues at coordinate 7,166 of JAGOUM010000049.1, forward strand.
GCCAGGCGCACGACCTGTTTGACCCCTTGGTCGAACATTACCTGCACCTGGCCCTGCTCAACCGTGGTGTATTGATCACGCCTTTTCACAACATGCTGCTTTGTAGCCCGGTGACAACAGAGGCGAATGTGCACAAACTGCTGGAAGCTCTGGACGCAGTCCTAGCCCCCATCTCCACGACATGAAAGTCGCGCAAATGATGCACCAAACTATTGGTGCGGCGGTGTGATCAGTGCCCAATCCACCGCCAGCGGTCTGTGCCCACCTCTATGACTACCGAATCAATGGAGAGGAGGGCTTTCGGGCTGAATCTTCGATGCACGCCAGGCCCCAAAAGCCGCCGCAGCAGCATTCAAGGTGTTACCAAACATTTGCCACCATGAATCATAGGCCCAGGCGTTGTACATCCACAGGGTGGCCACCCCGATCATGGCGAGGCGCAAGCTCACCCCACGCATGAAGAACATCGCATAGGTCGCCAGCATGGACCCGGCCACCGAGAACAGGGTCGCCATTCCATTCCAGGTGAAGAAGCCAATGACGACCGTGACGATCAGAAATGCCAGACACAGCTGCAACTTGCTGCGATGAGTGCCGCCCTGGGCACTGGATGCCGAGACCTGTCGCCCGACACTGAGCACACTCAGCGCTGCGGCACTGTGCGCACCCATCAACAGGTTATTTGCCGCCCATAAAGCCGACGCCCAACCGGTGGAGTGGCGAAGTGATCGATCGGAGGTTCGCACAAGGCCGGCCACGTTCAGCGACAAAGCGGCCAGACCGGTCATATCTACGAGATTGGGTGTCATCGAAGTTTGCGCCGACAAGTTGGAAACGGCGCGGTGTAATGAAAGGGCGGAATTCTAAGGGTAAACCCTGATCGTTGCATCGGGTCGATGGCGGTCAGGGTTTTGATCAGGTCCCAATGCCGGATTTCATGTGACTCAAGCCAGGTGGTGCTGTGGCTGAGCACAAAGGCGCTAAGCGCCTTCAATGCCATGTATCGGCACGTTTAAGTCGTCTCGACCATTAGGATGAGAAGCTCAATTGGACAGGATTGGACAAAACCGCGGGCACAAACCATAACTGCAACAGCGTTCGTTGCTAAGTCTTTGATTTGATAAAGTATTTTGGTGGGAACTGAGAGGCTCGAACTCTCGACCTACGGATTAAGAGAAGACGTCGGGGCCTTTTTGTGACTTCATGGCGACGGTGAGGCTAATGAAATCAAGGACTTACGAGCGCCGACACCCTTCATCCTGCACCATCTTGCAGGGCCAATTGGACAGAATTGGACAGGATTGCAAGTCAAGGCACGGTAATTATTCTAGCGACATGCCGACGCTGTGGTGGCAATTTTGAAGGAATAAACACCATTGGCTAGACGAGAAAACTTGGAGTTTTCTCATGGCCATTCAAAATCTTTCAACTCTTCTGAGTACTGCTCAAGTTGCCGAGTACTTGGGTATCAAGTCGAGAACGGTTCTGGCTTGGGTGCAGCAGGGTCGGCTGCCGCAGCCCTTGCGAATCGGCAAGGCCCCGCGATGGGAAATGCAGGAACTCTCAAAAACTATTGATGCCGCCAAGTTGCGCGGACCCGAGGTTACCAACGAGCTCAAGCCGCACAAATCGCCAACGATTTCAATCGCAACCAGGGGCTACGCAAGTTCAAAAGAATTGCAGATGATGTTGGCACTGAAGCGGGCGCAGCTTGGTCGTGCCGACGTTGGAATGATTTCAACGCGTCGCCCATATTAAGCTCGAAGTATTGGCGAGCCAGCAGTGACTGAATTGTCTTGCACGAAGTGGCGACTGCCTTTAGTCTAGCTTGCTAAACGCTTCGGATTGACCAGCCAATACATGCCCTTGACCAGCAGTAAAACCAGTATGCACATCGAAACGACTGCCCAAATCGTCGCCCGATAGCCGACATTGGCGCATCTTCGGCATCTTGCCACCAATGTCCGCTAACCATAAAGTCAACCTTCAAAGTGGTCGTCACGTGATGGCCAGTTGCTGACGCTGAGGAATGGCAGCTAACTGGATGTTTGTTTTTCGTAGTGAAACCACTCAGAACCGGTGCGGATTCAGCGGATCAAACGACCCTATTGCGACGAGACAGCGTCGGTTAGTGGCAGTGGACTGGAACGTCAGGAATGTCGGATAGCTGGAATCTCAGCAGTCAAGAACCGCCAACAATGTCCGAGACACGCCAACCTGCGTTTCTGGCGGCACCTGCGGCCCCCACCCCACAAGAATGGGCATTCGCTGCCAGATACACGCTAAGAAATAGTAAGGGCTACCGGTACACCTGGGGTCATCAAGTGCGCAGCATGATGGGCACCGCCTTCGAAGGGCCAGACCAGGGGGTCGTCAGATTTCGGGTGGAAATTGCGCTTGATGGGACGTTGGCGAAGCTGGAAACCCTATGGACCACATCCACCGTTGCCGAGCAACGGGCTCGAAACGCCATAGAGAACATACCACCTTTGCCCCCAACCCCAACGGGCAAACCATTGATCTTTGAAAGGACCATTTCGTTCTCCCCCTTTGCGACGGACGGCCCTCCAATCTACAGGGATGACTGTCTGCCAGAACCGCCAGTGTTTCGCAATCCGTTTGCCTGGGACGGCAAATCACCTCAGGTTGTGGTGGAGTCAAAGCCAGTGGAGCCGTTTGACCCCCTGGCATTGGCAGAGTGTCTCAAACAATTGCCTCAGGACACTATCGAAGCAGAAAGTGCACAAGACCGGCGACTGCTTGACCAATGGGGATCATTGAAAACGGGTGACTGAACGTTGAGTGTTCTTTCGACCTTTTCTCAGCTCAGCTAAAGGCAGCGAAAGTTGGTTGCAGCAACCTCATTCAGGTACGGTCAGCTTCGACCCAAGTGGTAAGCCAGCAAGATCAGGCCAACAACCACCCCAAGCCAGCCAACCAGCACCCGCCGCCAAAGAGCCGGCGCATGGCGCAAGCCCATGAAGTCGTTGACGACCCACCAGCCTTTGACAAACGACAAACCAAAAATCACCAGCACGGGGCCCATGCCGCCTACCCCTACCTGACCAGATTCACCGAGCCACCAGGTGATGGCTGTTGCCAGCAGCAACAGCAGCCAAATAGCATTCGCATTGAGCTTGCGCATCTTGATGACCCTTTGGTTAGCGCATGACGTAGATCAGCGGAAACAGCACGATCCACAGCAAATCAACCATGTGCCAAAAGGCGCCGCCAGTTTCCAGTGCGTGGTGGTCGTGGCTGCCATAGCGGCATTGCAGGGTTTTCACCAGCAAAAACACCAAAAACACCATGGCTGCGAGCACATGAAAAAAATGAAAACCCGTCAGCAAAAAGTAAAACATGTAGAAGGTGTTGGTGGACAAGTCCAACCCGGCATCAAACTTGGCGCTGTATTCCATCAGCTTGATCACCACAAACCCGCTGCCACAAAGCAGCGCCAGCACCAGCCAGCCCGCCCCGGCACCCGACGCGTTTTGCTTAACAGCTTGAATCCCCCGCACCACGCACCAGCTGCCGGTGATCAGCAAGGCGGTGTTGATGCCGCCAAACGTCAGGTCCAGCGTTTGCTGCGAGGCGTTGAACAAGGCCACGTCCCTCGCCCTGGCAAACGCATACGACAAGAAAAAGATGGCAAACGCCAGCAACTCGGCCAGGATGATCAGCCAGACTGCCAGATCGCCTTCCAGACGCGGCCTGTCAGCCGCATTTGAATACTCGATTGAGGTCAGAGGAGCGGTACCAGCCGCATTTTGGATGGGTAACATGAATCAGCCGTCCCGGCCGTCGGGGCGGGCCTGCACCAGCCAGGGCGTGTATTTGAACAAGTAAAGTAAGAACGCCACACTCCAGGCTGCTGCGGCCACCCACAGCAAAGCGGTGTAAGCCGACCACGGCAACAGCGATGCGACAACCCGACTCACTGCAGCAAGCATCACCAGTGCATAGGCCAGCACTTCAAGCTGTGACACCAACAACGGCCGCCCGGTATGCCCACGCGCGGTGCGGGTGACCATGCCAATGATCAACCCGCCAGTGGCACCCAGACCCAGCGCGTGAACACCCGCCGACACCGGCAGCACCCCAAGCTGCGCCAAAGCCAGCAACAACAAGGCCAGCGGTATCCAGGCGTAGGCAAAGTGCAAAATCCAGACAATCGGCTTACCCAACGCCAAACCGGTCCGCCAGCCCAAAAAACGCCACAGTTGCGCTGCTGCGGCAGCCAGCAACGCCGTCGCGGCCAGCCAATCAGCTAGCGGCAACACCCACAGCAACAAACCCAGCGCTGTCAAACCCAGCGCCAGCCGCTCCACCCACCGTGAAGCCACCAGCTTGAGGCCAGGGTTGGCCGACATGGTGAACGATGGAATCACGCGCCCGGCAATCACGCACTCAATCATGGTGATCAGGGCCAGTGCGGCGTGTAATGGCCGCATCGGCGCCACGTCCAGCAGGCCATTGATGGCCAGGTGAAACACCCCATTGGCAACGGCCAACAGCAACAAAATGAGCGCCAGCGGCAAATTGCGGTAGTTTTTGGAACGCAGCAGCAAAGTGGCAAAAATGATCGCTATCACCGGCAACAACAGCATATCGAGCAACGCGTACAACCAGGTTGCACCACCCAAGCCAGCTAGCCGCGCCGCCAGCCACAGCAAAGCCAGCGCGCCCAACAGCGGGCCGCGCGGCGTGGCCAGTCCGGTCCAGCTCTTGCCCGCGGTCATCAAAAATCCAACCACAATGGCCACGGCAAATCCGTACAACATCTCATGGGCATGCCACAGCAAGCCAGGCACGGCCATCTCCCAAGGCAACACCCCCAGAAAAATGGCCACCCACAACGGCACCAGCAGCGCGGCGGCCAGCGCACCACCCATATAAAACGGCCGAAACCCCAAACGCAAAAACGGCCAGCCCTTGGGCTTTTCGGCCGCAGCACGACTCTCGGTGAATAGCGGTAGCGGAACAGGTTTCATGGTGAAAGGTATCAAAAACTTCAATCGCCAGCAGCCTTGGGCGTGCCATTGACGCTGCGATCAAACACTTGAAATCTCAAGCCCAAGTATTTTCGGCCGGGCGGTGTCCGTCTGTCCTTGTACTGGATTAAGGGAACCAACACCGGTCTGCGCTGGCTGCTTCAAACGCCGTTTTTTTCAAACTTCACGGCATTTCTTATATTGGTTCAAGGAAAACTTTTTGCCCCTCCACTAACCTCCCGCCACCCCATTTCAGGAGTTCAACACAATGAATCAACCCAAAGCCAGTGGCTTCACCAAGCAAATGGCCCGCAACATGTTTTATGGCGGGTCGGTCTTTTTTGTCCTCATTTTTGTCGGACTAATCTTCGATAGCGAACGCAAAATTCCGTTCAGGTCGAACGCCGAGGCCATCACACCGGCCGTCGTCAGTGGCAAAAACCTGTGGGAAACCCGCAACTGCATTGGTTGCCACACCCTGCTGGGCGAAGGTGCCTACTTTGCCCCTGAGTTGGGCAATGTCTACAAACGCCGTGGCCCGGATTTCATCAAAGCCTGGATTGCCGCGCAGCCCACCCACATCCCGGGTCGCCGCCAAATGCCGCAGTTCAACTTTACTGAGGCACAGCTCAACGATCTGGTCGAGTTTTTGCGCTGGACCGGCAACATCAACACCGAAAAGTGGCCCCCAAATATTGAAGGCTGATCGCCCACCGAACAATTTAGGAACCTCTCATGCAAGCTACAACACTCAAATACAAGTCTCAAGGGGTGGCGAAGTATTACTTCATCGCCGCCCTGGCACTGTTTACCGCGCAAATCATCTTTGGCATCACGCTGGGGCTGCAATATGTGATTGGTGACCTGGCCTTTCCGTACATTCCGTTCAACCAGGCACGCATGGTGCACACCAACCTGCTGATTGTCTGGCTGCTGTTTGGCTTTATGGGATCGGCGTATTACCTGGTGCCCGAAGAGTCAGAGACGGAGTTGTACAGCCCCAAGCTGGCGATGATCCTGTTCTGGGTCTTCCTGGCTGCGGGTGCGCTGACCATTGTGGGTTACCTGGCAGTGCCTTATGCCAAGCTGGCAGAACTTACCGGCAATAACCTGCTGCAAACCATGGGTCGGGAGTTTCTGGAGCAACCGCTGCCCACCAAACTCGGCATTGTGGTGGTGGCATTAGGCTTTTTGTTCAACATCAGCATGACCGTGCTCAAGGGTCGCAAGACCAGTATTTCGCTGGTGCTGCTGATGGGCTTGTGGGGCCTGGCGCTGATGTTTCTGTTCAGCTTTGTCAACCCGCACAACCTGGTGCGCGACAAGATGTACTGGTGGTTTGTGGTGCACCTGTGGGTGGAAGGCGTGTGGGAGCTGATTTTGGGTTCGCTGCTGGCGTTTGTACTGGTCAAGACCACTGGCGTTGACCGTGAAGTGATTGACAAGTGGCTCTATGTGATCATTGCCATGGCTTTGATTACCGGCATTTTGGGCACCGGCCACCACTTCTTCTTTATCGGTATGCCAGGCTACTGGTTGTGGGTGGGCAGCATCTTTTCTGCCATGGAACCTATTCCCTTCTTCATGATGACAGTATTTGCCTTCAACATGGTGCAGCGCCGCCGCCGCGACCACGTCAACCAGGCCGCCCTGCTGTGGGCCGTGGGCTGCTCGGTGGTGGGCTTTTTGGGCGCTGGTTTGTGGGGCTTCATGCACACGCTCAGCCCCATCAACTATTACACCCACGGCACGCAAATTACAGCTGCACACGGTCACCTGGCCTTCTACGGTGCTTATGTGATGGTGGTGATTGCCATGATCAGCTACGCCATGCCGACCCTGCGCGGTCGTGAAGCCAACAGCCGCCGCGCTCAAAGCATTGAAATGTGGTCGTTCTGGATCATGACGGTGAGCATGGGTCTGATGGTTCTGGCCCTGACTGGCGCCGGCATCTTGCAAGTCTGGCTGCAGCGCATGCCCACCGAAGGTGCCATGCCCTTCATGCAGGCGCAAGACCAGTTACGCTTCTTCTACTGGCTGCGTGTCGGCGGTGGTGTCGGTTTCCTGCTGGGCTTGCTGACTTACCTGTACAGCTTCTTTGCTGCACCCGGCAGCGCTGAAGACGAGGCCGCGGCCAAACCCGCCATGATGCCGATGCGTGCCGCCTGATGCCCCAGGCGCAAACCATGGCAAGCTTGCCCTTTTATGCCGAACAAGCGCACGAATGTGCCTTGTTTGAGCATGCCTGGCGCAAGCAGTTGCCCTTGCTCATCAAAGGGCCTACCGGCTGCGGCAAGACCCGTTTTGTAGAGCACATGGCGGCCCGTCTGGGTCGCCCTTTGATTACCGTCTCGTGCCATGATGATTTGAGCGCCGCCGATCTGGTAGGGCGCTTTTTGATTGGCAACGGCAGCACCGTCTGGTCTGATGGCCCACTGGCACGCGCCGTGCGCAGTGGTGCCATCTGTTACCTTGACGAAATTGTCGAAGCCCGCAAGGACACCACCGTGGTGTTGCACCCGCTGGCCGACGACCGGCGCATTTTGCCTATCGAGCGCACCGGCGAAGAGCTGGCCGCTCCTCCTGAATTCATGCTGGTGATCTCATACAACCCGGGCTACCAGAATTTGCTCAAAGGTCTTAAACCCAGCACACGCCAACGTTTTGTGTCTTTGGGCATGAGCTACCCCACACCCGATATTGAGCGCAGCATTGTGCAAAGCGAAACCGGGCTGACCGGCGATCAGTCGGCCCAACTCGTGCAATTGGCCACCGCGCTTCGCCGTCTGACCGAACACGACCTGGAAGAAACCGCCAGCACCCGGCTGCTGGTCTCAGCCGGGCGCCTGGTGGCCTCGGGCCTGCCGATGCACACCGCATGCCAGGCGGCCGTGATTGATGCGCTCACCGACGACCCCGACACCGCCAGCGCCCTGGGCGAAGTGGCGAGTGCCCTGTTTGGCCATGCCGCCTGACATTTGCCGAAACGCAATTCTGGCCCGCCCCACCTGCAGCGACGCAAGCCAGAACAAGCTGCAAACCCAGCGGCGTTGGGCGCAGGGCGGGTTCTTTGTGCTGTTTCTTCTGGCGCCGACACTCAACCTGCTGCGTTTTGACCTGACTGAAACCCAGCTCTGGTTTTTTGGCATGCGCTGGAGTTTGGGCATTGATGCCTTCATCCAGGGCGACATCGATGCCACCACCGCAGCGCTACATATCGTCTTGAGGGCATTTCTGCCCGGCATTGCCCTGGTGGTGATTTTCTTGACCGTGGCCTACCACTACGGCCGCCTTTATTGCGGCTGGCTGTGCCCCCATTTCTCGGTGGTGGAGAGCCTGAACAACCTGCTTCACCGCGCCTGCGGCAAGCTTAGCCTGTGGGACACCAGCCCGGTATCGCGCGGCAACACCCAACCCAGCGCACGCTGGTGGCCAATTTTTGGCTTGTCTTGCGTGCTGATGGGTTTTTTGTGGTCTGTGACCCTGCTGACCTACCTGCTGCCACCCGCCACCATCTGGGGTGGCCTGCTGCACGGCACGCTCACCGCCAACCAGGCCCGCTTCATTGGCATCGGTGGTCTTCTGTTTGCGGTCGAATTTGCCTTTGCCCGCCACCTGTTTTGCCGCTTTGGCTGCGCTGTTGGCCTGTTTCAGAGCCTGGCGTGGATGGCCAACCCCAGGGGCATGGTGGTGGCGTTTGATCGCCTGCGTGCACGCGATTGCAAGACTTGCGACGCACCGCGTGGCTCAGCCTGCGACAGCGCCTGCCCGATGCGCCTGAAACCGCGCAACATCAAACGCATGATGTTCTCATGTGTGCAGTGCGGGAAGTGCTTGAGCGCCTGCGACACATCGCAAACCGCACAGCAGCGCACCCCTACGTTGCAATGGCAAGTGGGTGAGCAGGCGCTACGCGAGACCTTGCGCCAGCGTGCGCAGGAGCTGAAAGACGAGGCTCGCTAATGGAAGAAACCGTTGGCCTGTGGTGGCACCAAGCCTTGAGTCGCATGGCGCGCAGCACCCATGCCCACGCGGCGGTGCAGCTCAAGGATGTGGAAAAGTCGATTGGCATTGTGTTTCGCTCGGCCGGTGGGGCAGCCGCCCTGCGCTTGGCAACGGCCAGTGCGCAGCGTGTGGGTAGCAGTGGCCATTGGTTACACAAACTGGGCGGTTTGCACACCCATGCCGACACTGCGCAACTGGAGCCCGATGTGCTTGCGCTACCGGCCACGCTGGCGGTGTTTGAAAAAGCGCAACTCAACCGCGATTTGTACCTGTGGTTGGCGCTGCTGTCGGCGCATTTTGAGTCCACCGGCGATTGGCTGGCCGACAACCAGCGCGCCACAGAGCAAACGCTGACGGCCTTTGCCGGATTCCAGCCCCGCTACCACAGCTTGCTGCAAGCCCACCTGGCACAGCGGCCTGACCCGGATAGCCTGAAAGGACAGGCTCGCCAAGCTGAGTTGGCGGTGCGCGCCGCGCTGGACGGCCAGGCACCACAGACGGCCGACCTGTGCCAAAAGAATGCCGCAGCCGTGTGGCTGTGGCTGGCGGCAGGCCCAACCCGGCCGGGTAACAGCACGGCGCAGACAGCACAACAAGATGCTCCTCCGCACCCCAACGCCGTCACCGACCGGCAGCGCCGCCGCACCCAGACAGCCCCTGAGAAAAATGACCGCACTGCCATGGTGCTGCCCTCACGGGGGGAATCCATCATGACCTGGAGCGACATGGTCAGCGTCAACCGCAGCACCGACGACGAGCCCGATGCCAATGCCCTGAACGTGGCCAACGACATGGACCGGCTGGCTGTGGCACCTGACGGTCAAACCCTGGCCAGCCGCGTCAAGTTTGACCTGGACTTGCCCAGCAGCAGCGCCGACGACCAGCCACTGGGGCCAGGCATTGCCCTGCCTGAATGGGACTACCGCAAGACCCGCCTGCTGCCCGACCACTGCCGGGTGCAGGTGATGCAAACCCGCGATGCCGCGCCGTTTGTGCCTTCCCCCGCTCTCAAGCTCACCGCCAGACGCGTGCGCCGCAAGCTGGAGACCCTGCGGGACGCACCGCGCCCGCTGCATGGCCAAGACAGTGGCGACCACATCGACCTGGATGCATGGGTGCGTTTTAACACCGACCAACACAGCACCAGTGGCCTGCGTACCGACACCCCATCCATTTACACCCGGCGCAGCAGCACCGAGCGCAGCCTGGCCACTCTACTGCTGGCGGATCTATCATTGTCCACAGACGCTTACGCCACACCCAACGCAAAAGTGATTGACGTGATCCGCGACGCGCTGTTTGTGTTTGGCGAAGCGCTGCATGCGGTGGACGACCCGTTTGCGGTGTGGGGTTTCAGCTCGGTGCGGCGCAGCCATGTGCGCCTGCAACACCTCAAAGCATTTGATGAACCGTGGAACGATGCCTGTCGCAACCGGGTGGGTGCCATCAAACCCGGCTACTACACCCGCATGGGCGCGGCCATTCGGCATGCCACGCTGCAGATCTCTGCCCGCACCGAACACCGCCGCTTGTTGATGCTATTGACCGACGGCAAACCCAATGACCTGGATATTTACGAGGGCCGCTACGGTTTAGAGGACACTCGCCATGCGGTTCAACAGGCGATTGCTGCCGGGTTGACACCGTTTTGCATCACCATCGACGACAAGGCGCATGACTATTTGCCGATGCTGTTTGGCCAGCAGGGCTATGCCATGGTGCGCCGACCGCAAGATTTGGTGAGTCAACTCACCCAAGCCTGGACAGTTCTGTCGCGCCGCTAGTAGGTGAAAATACTCAATTTTCACACTCCAAAGCACACCATGAAAACAGAACTCGACCAGTCCGAGATGCGCCGCTACCTTCAAGTGGTTCCACTATTTAGCGTACTTTCTGATGACGAACGTTCCCGCCTGGCCAAGGGCTGCCGCCTTTGCCGTT
>JAGOUM010000049.1:18205-25975 GCA_018061265.1 Rhodoferax sp.
AAGCACACCATGAAAACAGAACTCGACCAGTCCGAGATGCGCCGCTACCTTCAAGTGGTTCCACTATTTAGCGTACTTTCTGATGACGAACGTTCCCGCCTGGCCAAGGGCTGCCGCCTTTGCCGTTTTTCTCGCGGCGACATGGTCGCGCGTATGGGTGACCCATGCGAGTCTTTTTTTGTGGTAATTGTTGGTCAGGTGAAGTTGTCAATCACATCGCCTGCAGGCCAAGAGAAGGTCATTGAGATCGTTGGGCCAGGTCATAGCTTTGCCGAGGCCATGATGTTTCTGGAGAAACCTTACATTCTCAATGTCCAGGCTCTGGGTGACACCATGCTGATGTGCATCAGCAAACAGGCAGTTTTCAGTGAAATCGAGCAGGACCCTCGATTTGCCCTGCGTATGCTGGCCGGTATTTCGCGACGTTTGCACGGACTGGTGCAAGACGTGGAGGGATATGCATTGCACAGCGGCGCGCAGCGCCTGATTGGTTACCTGCTTCGTGACGTCGAAGACGGTGACTATGCAACAGGCACCGTGATCACCGTGTCCCTTCCGGTCAGCAAGGCAACAATCGCCTCTCGTCTGTCGCTGACACCAGAGTACTTCTCTCGGGTGTTGCACGAGTTGGAGGCCGATGGCCTGATTGCCATTGACAAACGCGAGATCCGCATCCTTGATGTCGCCCGCCTGACCAACTACGGCTCGAATTGACCCCTACGAGAATTTCCAATGCATTCCTCACTGCGCTTGCCCACACCCTGCCGCTTGTCACTGCTGATCAGCCTGGCTTTCTCCGGCACCAACACGGTCATCGCCCAAACCACTTTTGCTCCACCTACCCAGCCTGCGCCGCCGGTCATGCTGCAACAGGTGGTGATCAGCGCCAACCGTGCCGAACAACTGGCTGACGACCTGACGGTGTCGATGGACGTGATCAAGCAAAGCGACATGGAAAGCGGCCAGATGACTGACATTCGCGATGTGGCCAAAAGCCTGCCCAACATCTCGGTCAAACGCGCTCCGGCCCGCTTTGTGGTCTCTGGACTGCCCAACACCACCGGGCAGGACAGCAACGCCGGTTTCACCATTCGGGGACTGGGCGGCAACCGGGTGCTGATGCTGGAAGACGGCGTGCGCCTGCCGCGCAGCTACAGCACGGGCAACAACGCTTTTGGCCGCGACGCAGTCGAGCTGGGGCTGCTCAAACGCATTGAGATTGTTCGTGGCCCCACCTCGGCGCTGTATGGCTCGGATGGCTTGGCTGGGCTGGTCAATTTCATCACCCTGGAGCCGTTGGACTACCTGCAGACTGGCAACACTGTGAAAGACAGCGCGGGCCGGGTCTGGCTGGCTGCCAGCACGGACGACCAGGGCATCAGCACGGGTGCCACCCTGGCGCGGCGCGCGGGCGAATCCGCCGAGTGGTCCATCACCGCCACCACCCGCCGTGCCAAAGGTCTGGACAACATGGGCAGCAACGACGCCGCCCATGTGGACCGCACCACACCCAACCCGCAAACCGACCAATCCCACGCGTTTCTGGGCAAGCTGGTGTTGCATCCCAGCCCCGGCCAAAAGCATGTGCTGACACTGGCGCATATTGAAAAAGCCACCGATGTGGAACTGCTGTCCAGCCGCGCCAAGCCACCGTACAGCGGCACCGCAGCCCAGCAGGCAGCATCAGTCATCGACGAGTCCGCCAACACCGATGGCGAGCGCGACCGGCTGAGCTGGAGCGCCAGCTACGCGCTGGCCAGCACCTGGGCCGACAAGTTGCAAACCAGCCTGAGCTGGCAAGACGCCAGCCAGCTGCAAACCGGGCAAACGCTGCGCTACGACCAGGGCGTGCGGGCGCGCCAGACAAGCTACGAAGAGCGCACCTGGCAAGCCAACGTGCAAGCAGAGAAAACCTGGCATTTGTCAGACCAATGGTCACAAGTGCTTCGCTACGGGTTTGACTACGCCCAAACCGATGTGAGCAGCCTGGCCAGCGGCAGCGACCCCGCCCCGCTGGCGGCCTACAAGACCAAGCGCTTTTTCCCCGAAACCCGCGACACGACGCAAGCCTTGTACCTGCAATCCGAACTGCAGCATGAGCGCTGGAGCATCACCCCCGGCGTGCGGGTGGACCAATTTGCGATTGACGTGCTCAGCCAGGACGGCTACTACCCCAACCTGTCACCCACACCGGGCAAGTCGCTTTCAGGCACACAGGTATCGCCCAAACTCGGCGTGCTGTACCGCGCCACATCACAATGGTCGGTGTATGGCAACTACGCCAGCGGTTTTCGCGCCCCCGAGGGCCAGCAGGTCAACAGCGCGCTGGAAGCCTTTAACGTCAAACTGCTGCCCAACCCCAACTTAAAACCCGAGGAGAGTCGCAACATCGAGCTGGGTTTGCGCACGCGCCTGAACAACTTGAGCCTGGAGGTCGCGGTGTTTTCAGGAAAATACACCAACCTGATCCAGGAAAAGAAAAACTTCGGCACCGCTAACGGGCAGCCAGCCAGCGCCACCAACCCCACGCTGTTTCAAACCGTGAACATCGACCGGGCCACCATCCATGGCTTTGAGATGCGCGGCAGCTACCAGTGGGGAACCGTGGCAGGCGGTAAGCTGAGCATGCCCTTCAGCTACGGCAAAACCCGTGGAACCAACGACACCACCGGCAGGCCGCTCAGCAGTATCGACCCGGCCAAGCTGACGCTCGGCCTCAAATACGAGGCCGCCGACTGGCAGCTGGCGCTGGACATCACCCACCAGGCAGCCAAAGAGGCCAGCGAGCTGGAGACCCCGTTCATACCCAAATCCACCACGCAGCGCCAATTTTTGACACCTTCTGCCACCACGCTTGATCTGCATGGCCAATGGCGCTTTCGCAAAAACATGCGGCTCAACTTTGGCATCAGCAACCTGACCGACCAAAAGGTCTGGAACTGGTCAGACGTGCAAGGCCTGTCCGCCAACCCCGCCGCACCGCTGCTGCCGGTGGTGGATGCCTATACACAACCGGGGCGCTATGTCAGTCTGTCCTTGGTGATGGATTTCTAGAACAAAACAGCCTCTAGCCCATTATTTACGGGAATACATTGCTATATAAATAGCATCAATCTGCAATCGAAGAACTGGTATTTTTTGTCGCCTGGGAGTCATTATGTTGCGCCTGTTATCACTTCGACCCGCCACAGTCATGCCATTCTTGCTTGCGGGCAGCTTTGCGCTGGCCCAAACCGAGCCTGCGTCCACCCCACGGGTGATGGAACTGGTGGAGTCGCGCTGCATGCTGTGCCACGGACGCGAGGGTGAAAGTGCCAGCGCGGTCTATCCACGTCTGGCGGCACAGCATCCGGATTACCTGGCCAAGCAGCTTAAGGACTTTCGCGAGGGGCGGCGCAAGAGCGACACCATGAGTGGCATGGTCAAGGATCTCCAGGATGATGACTTTGTCGGCTTGGCGGCCTGGTTTGCCAGCCGCAAGCCTGCCTCCCGCCGGGCTGGTGACGCCGACCTGGCCGCGGTAGGTAAGTACATTTTTACGGCTGGGAACTCTTTTTCGGGGGTTGCAGCCTGCACCACCTGCCATGGGCCAAATGGTCATGGCACCCAGCAATTGCCACGTATCGCCGGGCAACATCCTGCCTACTTGGAGACACAGCTGAAGGAATTTGGCAGCCGGGCACGAACCAACGACAACACCATCATGCACAGCATCGCCTCCAAGCTCACCGAACTTGAAACACGTGCCGTGTCGGTCTACCTGGGCAGTTTGCAGTAACGCGTCATCCCAGGGACTGGGTGGGGCTGAGGGCCAGGTTTCGCTATCTATTTTTGAAAAATTGTTAATCCAGTTCAAGAATTCAAACGTGTCATCGCCAGCCCCCGCAGTAGCATCGTCGCAGCTGTTTTTTTAACTTCCGTTGAGCGATCCAAGATGCAAACCGAAACTGCTGGCCCAGGCCAAATTTCCCGTATCTCCAAAATTTTTCTGGCACTGGGCATGCTTGGTGCCAGCCTGCTCGCGCAGGCCCAAACCGTCGATGTGGCCGCCGCCGAGGCGCTGGTACTCGCCAACAAATGCAACAAATGCCACTCGGTCGACAAACAAAAAGACGGCCCGTCTTTCAAAAAGACCGCCGCCAAATACAAAGGCAAGGCCGACGCAGAAGCCAAGTTGGTGACCCACCTGACCACGTCGCCCATGATTGAAATTGAGGGTGTCAAGGAAGAGCACACCAAAGTCAAGGCCAAAGACGACGCCGCCATCAAGAACCTGGCGCAATACATCCTGACACGTTGACCGGCATCACCATGTCTGGACTGTTGGGCAAATTGCGCCAGCGCTGGAAGCTGGTGCTGGGCTTGTCGGTGGCTGGTTTTGTGGCATCTGCCACGCTGTTTGTGGGTGGCGCTGCGGCGCTGGCTTACACCAGCACCGAGGAGTTCTGCATCAGTTGCCACGAGATGAAGAACAATGTCTATGCCGAATACAAAGGCACCATCCACGACACCAATCGCACCGGTGTGCGTGCCATTTGCACCGACTGCCATGTGCCGCGTGAACCCGTGGCCTTGCTGATCCGTAAATTTCAGGCCACGGGCGAGCTGTACCACCACTTTGTTACCGGCAGCATCAACACCCCCGAGAAGTTCGCCGCCAAGCGTTATGAGCTGGCCACCCATGTCTGGCAACGCATGAAAGAAACCGACTCGCATGAGTGCCGCAACTGCCATAAGTCAGACAAGATGAGTCTTGAACTGCAAACGCCCAAGGCGCAGGCGCGGCATAAGAAGGCGCTAGTTGAAGGTGAAACCTGTATCGACTGCCACTTTGGCATTGCGCACCATGAGCCTGAAGGCCCCGGCCCGCGCGAACTGTTTGGCACCAAAACCACCAAACCCTGATGGCGCGAAGCCGGCGCGCCACTGATCAGACAATTGTCAGCAAAAAGAGCTGCTAGCGCTTTATCTATAAGCGCTAGCAGCTCTTTTTTGTATAGTACCTGACCTATTGCCGGCTGATGTTTCCCTGAAACACGTTGTCGACCAGCGGCTGGGCGTCCACTTGCGGGACATGGCAGGTGTCACACTGCCAGCGCTGCATGTTCAGTTTGGGCGTGACATCGGCAACCACCGGGCCGATGAGGTGGCTCTTGCCAACCATCGGCATCTTCTTGCCTTTGAAATCATCGCTGTTATGGCAGTCCCAGCAGGCGTTCTCGGTGGCGCTGATCTCGTAGTTTTCGATGGTGTGAGGAATTAGCGGTGGCTGAGCCTCAAAGTTGCGGACGATCAACGGCGTTTGACCCGGGCGTTTGCCCACATATTCCTTCACCTGCAGCGCGTTGTCGTCGGCGGTGCTGACACTTTTGCCGCGCAGGCTGTTGACCTGCACCGCCGTGCTGGCACAGGCGACCAGGGTGATGGCAGCGATGGCGGCCAAGGTCACTTTGAAGGTTTTGCTCATGGTGTCGGGTCTCCGCAAAGAAAAAAGGACGGTGAAATCAGGGTTGAGAGCCAAAGCGCGTGGTCCAGGAGAACACGTCTTTGGAACACACGTCGATACAACGCCCGCAATTGGTACAGTTGCTCGACAAAATAATGGGGCTGGCGCCTTTTTTGGCGCCCTTCAGTGGCAGCTTGATCACATGCTGCTCGGGGCACACGGTAAAGCAGTCCAGGCAATCGTGACAGGCTTCCCGTTTGGATGCAGTCACCCGCAGCACGCTGATGCGCCCAATCACGCTGTAGAAAGCCCCCACCGGGCAGACATGGCTGCACCAGCCACGTTTCACCACAAACAAGTCAAACAGGAAAATTCCGCCAATCAGCAGCCACCCGGCACCCATGCCAAACATCAGCCCGCGCGGCAACATCGACACCGGGTTGACCAGCTCCCAGACGATGGTGCCGGTTGTCGCTGCGAGCAGCAAAATCAACCCCAATAACCAGTACCTCGCCTCGCGTGGCAGATCGCCGCCGCCACGGATGTCCCAACGCCTGCGCAGCGCACTGGCCGCATCCGTGACCAGGTTGACCGGGCACACCCACGAGCAATACACCCGCCCACCGACCAGCCCATAAAAGGCCAGCACAATAAGCACGCCAATGATGGCATTGCGCTCTGGCACATGGCGCGCCAAGAGTGACTGCAAAAGCACCAGCGGGTCAGCCAGCGGCAACACGTCCAAGCTCAGGCTGTAGTTCAGATTGCCCTTGACAAGCCACCAGCCAAACCAGGGCCCCACCAAAAACAAGAGCAAAATCGTGAGCTGCGACATGCGCCGCAGCACCAAATAGCGGTGGGACTGCCACCAACCTTTGGCCTCAATCGCTTCTTGCGCCAGCTTGAAATTGGCGTGGCTCATCGCGGTGCCTCGGTGGGCAAGGGCGTGTTGGACATGGGCGCGGTGGTGCCGGGGTCCCAGTGGCCTGGCAGCTTGACACCTTCAGGCAGGCGGTCGGGCAAGTCCACCAGATTGCGGTTTTCAACCAGCGAGGTGCCACCGGCTTTGCGCTTTTCTTCCCAGCCAAGACGGTAATGCGCGCTAAGTTCACCTTTGGCCAGCTTGACGGGATAGACCTTGATGGCCGACACCTCCAGAACGCAAGACGCCTCACATTTGCCACAGCCGGTGCAAGCATCCGAATGCACGGTGGGCAGAAACATGGTGTGCTTGCCAGTGCGCTCGTTGTGCTGCAAATCCAGCGTGATGGCCTTATCAATCACCGGGCAAACCCGGTAACACACGTCGCAACGCAGCCCCAAAAAGTTCAGGCAGGTCTCGTGGTCAACCAGCACCGCCAAGCCCATTTTGGCCTTTTGAATGTCGATCAGACCATGATCCAGCGCACCGGTCGGGCACGCCTTGACGCACGGAATGTCTTCACACATCTCGCACGGTTTGGTGCGCGCGACAAAAAACGGCGTACCGGTGGCCACTGGCTGCTGTGGCATGGCGAGCTTCAGAATGTCATAAGGACAGTCACGCACACACAGTCCACAACGGATACACGCCCCCAGAAAGTCCTCCTCGGGTCCGGCACCGGGTGGACGAATGGCACCGGCAGGTAACGCCATCGCCTGTTTGCCCACATACCCCAAACCAAGGCCAAATGCACCAACGCCACACGCCATTTTGGCGGTGTCGAAGATGAACTGGCGCCGGGCGGCGGGGTCAGCCGTTTTCATGTGCGCTGGGGCTGTAGGTCAATTGCTCAGACTTTGACGACCTTGCACGCGCATTTCTTGAAATCCGTCTCTTTGGAGATCGGGCAGGTGGCGTCGAGCGTGAGTTTGTTGACCAGGCGGTTTTCATCAAAGAAGGCCATGTACACCAGCCCCGGTGGCATTTTGTTGCGCCCACGGGTTTCCACCTTGGTTGTGACTTCACCGCGGCGCGTCGCGACCTTGATGCTGTCACCGCGCTGCAGGCCACGCTTCTTGGCGTCCTCCGCGTTCATGTAGAGCCAGGCATCGGGCATGGCACGGTACAACTCGGGTACACGGCGTGTCATGGTGCCGGTGTGCCAGTGCTCAATCACGCGGCCGGTACACAGCCACAGGTCGTAGTCGGCGTCGGGCTGCTCGGCAGCGGGTTGCCAGGGCAATGCAAAAATCCAGGCCTTGCCATCGGGGCGACCATAAAAACGCACACCTTCGCCTTTTTTTACATAGGGGTCATAGCCCTCGCGGAAACGCCACAGGGTTTCCTTGTTGTCCACCACCGGCCAGCGCAGGCCGCGGGCATTGTGGTAGGTCTCAAACGA
>JAGOUM010000007.1:0-2918 GCA_018061265.1 Rhodoferax sp.
GTTGAAATTGACCGCACCAGATGGCAAAAAGCGTGAGACTGATTGCGCCACCGCCGAAACCCTGCTGCGCCTCGTCCAATCCATCCCCAGCCCCAAAGCCGAGCCCATCAAACTCTGGCTGGCCAAGGTGGGTTATGAGCGTATGCAAGAGCTGGCCGACCCGGCCCTGTCGCTCGACCGTGCCCGCCAAACCTGGCAGCAGCATGGCCGCAGTGACAAGTGGATTCAGCAGCGCATGACTGGGCAGGAAACCCGCAACAAGCTCACCGATTATTGGAGCGACCACGACATCAAAAAAGGCAGCGAATTTGCCATCCTCACCAACATCATCCATCAGGAATGGGCGGGTGTGAGCGTGGCAGAGCACAAAGACATGAAGGGCCTCACCAGCCACAACCTGCGCGACCACATGAGCGAGGCTGAGCTGATTTTCACCGCGCTGGCCGAGCTGTCCACCCGCCAGATTGCGCAGAGCGTGGAGGCCACCGGCATGACCGAAAACAAATCTGCTGCCAAGGCGGGTGGTCGGATCGCCCGACAAGCGCGCCAACAATTGGAGAGCCAGACCGGAAGGTCAGTGATCACGGGTGACAACTACTTGCCGAATGACTTAAAAAAATAGCTGACAGTGATTAGTGGATAAGCGCTGGAGGCATTTTTTGCTTGAATTTTCAACGCATGGAATCGATCGAACAAGTTCCGCTTTCGGCTTTGCAGCACTGGCAATATTGCCCGCGCCAGTGCGGCCTGATTCACCTGGAGCAGGTGTTTGATGACAACGTACACACTCTGCGCGGTCAGGCCGTGCATGCCAAGGCTGACCAACCCGGCGCGGAAACCGCCAAGGGTGTGCGTGTGGAACGTGCCTTGCCGCTGTGGCATGACGCGCTGGGGTTGGTCGGCAAGTCGGACGTGGTGGAGTTTTTTGCGGGCGGTGTGCCCTACCCTGTGGAATACAAGCATGGCAGCCGCAACAAAGCGGCCGACATTGCCGCGTGTGACGACATCCAGTTGGCCGCGCAAGCGATGTGCCTGGAATTCATGTTTGGCAAACCCGTGTCCGAAGGGGCTTTGTATTACGCCACTTCGAAGCGCCGAAGGGTCGTGCCCATCACCGCGCCATTGAAAGTTGAGGTGGCGCAAACAGCAGAGGCCATTCGCCAGATGTTGACCAGCGGCAAGCTACCTTCGCCGCTGAGCGGTGAGCAGGCGGCCAGACGCTGCAAGGCCTGCTCGTTGCAAGAGCGCTGCCAGCCGCATGCAACACACGCAGGGCTAAAAGCTGCCCGGACCGCCCTGTTTGATCCAGAAGCATGAAAACCACCCTTGCCCATGCAACTTCTCAACACCCTCTACATCACCACGCCCGAGACCTACTTGCGGTTGGACAACGACACCCTGCGCGTCGAGGTGTGCCACGAAACCAGGCTGCGCGTGCCCCTGCACCACCTAACGGCCGTGGTGTGCTTTGGGCACATCAACCTGTCGGCGCCGCTGATGCACCGGCTGGCTGACGAGGGCATCGCGCTGGTGTTGCTGGACGACAACGGCCGCTTCAAGGCCCGGCTGGAGGGTGCGGTCAGCGGCAACGTGCTATTGCGCCAGGCCCAATTTCAGCGCGCGGCCGACCCGGTCTTCGCTTTGGACATGGCCCGCTCCAGCGTAGCAGGCAAGATCAAAAACACCCGGCAGGTGTTGCAGCGCGGCGCCCGCGAAGCCAAGTCGGTGGATGAAGCCAAAATTCTGACTCGGCTGGCCGACAACCTGGCCGCCAGCCTGCGCGCCTTGCCCGAAGTACCCAACCTGGACAGCTTGCGCGGAGTGGAGGGCGAAGCGGCGCGCCAGTACTTCAGCGGGCTGAACCTGCTGGTGCGTCCGGATCGGCGGCCAAACTTTTCCATGGATGGTCGAACTCGCCGTCCCCCCAGAGATAGATTGAATACATTGCTATCGTTCTTGTATGCGATGTGGATGAACGACTGCCGCAGCGCATTGGAGGCAGCCGGGTTGGACGCACAGGTTGGCTTTTTGCACGCCTTGCGACCCGGCCGGGCCGCAATGGCGCTGGACTTGATGGAAGAGTTTCGCCCCTGGGCCGACCGGCTGGCCCTGACTCTCATTAACCGTGGTCAGTTGAACGCAGACGACTTTGTGTTGCGTGAAGGCGGCGGCGTATCGCTGGAGCCGGATGCCCGCAAGGCGGTGGTGATAGCGTATCAGGATCGCAAAAGGGACGAAATCAGCCACCCACTGCTGGCGCAATCCGTCCCACTGGGCCTGGTGCCGCTGGTGCAGGCCAGATTGCTGGCGCGTGCCTTGCGCGATGACGATTCTCCCTACGTGCCGTTTGTACCCAAGTAGTTTTCAACATGCTGATACTGGTTTGTTATGACGTCAACACCGAAACCAAGGCGGGCCGTCGCCGATTACGCCGCGTCGCGCGGGTTTGCGAGAGCACCGGGCAGCGAGTGCAGAAGTCTGTATTCGAATGTCAATTGGATCTAGCCAAATTCGAAACCCTTGAGCGCCGCCTGCTCGCTGAAATTGATCCAGCCGTGGACTGCCTCCGACTTTACCGGGTGCCTGGCACACGCGGACTGGAAGTCGTGGAACACGGTAGCTTCAAGGCCGTTGACTTTGTTGCCCCACTGGTGCTTTGATCGTGTTCGAACGCGGTTGAATTCGCAACTCATGTTATCGTTCCAAGCGCGAACCCCAAGTGACTGAATGTCGCCGAGAGGTTCGCACCCTACATAACCTATTGTTTTAATGGCAACTTTGTTGTTCTCGGCCTTGAAATGCCGCAGGCTGGGCCGGCGCGAATCAAGTTCGCGGAACTGCACAGAAAAATCGTTTGCAAATAAGCAATTGAGATTGTGGAGGATCGCCCGCCAGAGATGGCGGGCGCGGATTGAAAC